>JBAZRI010000005.1 GCA_041662965.1 Patescibacteria group bacterium
GTCTTTAATATTATTGCAAGCATGATCCGCTCCGACGCCATTATCTTTCCAAATGCTGAATAATAAATTGCTTTGCAGTTCGCCTTGGCCCAGCCCAGGGTTAGCGCAGGTTTCGTAGCTCGCGCCATAAGCTGACGTTTCATCTTTAAATTCCGGATTTTCACAGCCATTATCATTGTTTTTTAAATTAGAAAGCTCGGCGCACATCCAGGCGTCGTTGTTGTCTATATGCAAGCTAATCGTGTCTTCGCCGTAATCGCCGGGCTTAACGTCTCCTAAATTAAAGAAAAGCTCGTTGGTTAAATCTTTGGCTTCCCAGGTGCAAAAACATTCTTCGTCCGTCCCCGCCCATTCGCAGGCTCCATCGCAAATACATTCCCTGCCGTTATAATGGCAAGTGTTGTCAATTTTTAAATTAAACTTCCCGGCCGTGAATTTATTGCCGGTGGAAGTTTCCGTGTCGGAAAAATAGGCGATCGTTCCGCCGATGACGATGGCGGAAACTACTGCCACGATTGACAAGCTGACAAGTACTTTCTTATTCAAAAAGACATTTCTGATGTTCATAAACATATTTTATTATTTTTAAATTATTTTTCTCTTTATATGAATCACTATAGGATTTTGGATATAACTTTTAATTAGGGCAGATACAACTTACAACGCCATTTACACATTGATAAATGGAAGGATAAGAACCGCCCGGTGGCGGGATATTACAATAGCAGGGATTTTGTTGTTGCTGGGGAAATGTTTCATCTGTGGACCCATCGCAATCATTATCTATTCCATCGCAAACTTCTGTCGCGGGAACACATTCATCGCAAGCATCGCCTATGGCGTCTGAATCCGAATCCCTTTGATCGGGGTTTGCAATCAATGAACAATTATCGCCGAAGTCTGTCACGCCATCATTATCATCATCCGGATCAATACAATCCATTTGCGCGTCGCCGTCAGTATTTGTAAATCCTTCATCTATCTGCCCGTTGCCGTTATTGTCTATGCCGTCGCATATTTCAGCGCAGCCTTCATCTATCTGTCCATCATAATCATTGTCCTTCTGATCGCCGCAAATTTCCGTATATAAGTCCGAACATTTAAAATTATTCATATTGCGCGCCTGAACCGCGGTAAATTTAACATCTCCCACTAAGCTGTCGGTTTGAATTATATTTGAAGTGGCAATCGGCACATTCCAGGCTACGCCCACGCAATAATCCGTGTCGCCGGTAATCGCCGGGCCGTGCTCCGAATCGGCGATCGGCCAGAGTAAATTTTCCGCTGATTGGTCGCTGACGATAGCCGTTTCATCCGCATCTAAAATATTATTGCAGGCGTTCGCTCCGGCGCCGTTATCTTTCCAAATAGTAAAATATAAATTATCTTGCAGTTCGCCTTGTCCGGCTCCACAGGTGTTATCAACTTTATTTTCCGGACTATCGCAGCCATTATCATCTCCTACTAAATTCGCTAATTCTGCGCAAATCCAGGCGTCGTTGTTATCAACTTTAAGAGTTATGGTATTTTCTCCCGAATCCCCCGGCTTGATATCGTCAAAATTAAAGAATAATTCGCTGGCTAAATCTTTTTTTACCCAATTACAAGGGGCTTGCGATACACCGTTATAGGTACATTCACTGCCAACCAACAGATTAAACTTCCCGGCCGTGAATTTATTCCCTGTGGAAGTTTCCGTGTCGTTAAAGTAAGCCATTGTTCCGCCAATTACAATAACAGCGACTATAGCTACGACCGACAAGCTGACAAGCGCTTTTTTATTCAAAAAGACATTTCTGATGTTCATAAACATATTTTATTATTTTTAAATTATTTTTTTCATTCGTCATCCCCCGCTTTTTCTTAATTGTCATTGCGAGGAGCGTTAGCGACGAAGCAATCTCCGGTTAAAATCCACTAACCTTCCATTGAACCAGAGATTGCTTCACCCCGAGTACGGGGTTCGCAATGACAGATGTTAGTATACTAGCTGTGGCAAATTCAAACTCGCGCAAGTAAATCCGGCGTTATTCCTTTGCTGGACAGCATAAAGAACAATATCAGCCACTACTTTATCTGTTTGCGCGTTATCTTGATTGCCGGTTCCGTCGCAGGAAATAGCGCCGGTTGTATGGCTAACGCTTTGATTGCCTACGCACCAAGCCACTCCTAAATTGTCATTTCCGCCTGCCGGTAAAGATAATCTGGTCATAGCCACCGGGTTAAATCCGTCTTCATAAAGACTAGCTTCTCCCGCTGGTTCATAAATGCCATTGCCGTTCTCATCATTCCAAATAAACAAATCCATATATCCGGAAAGCTCACCTGTCGGTTCTGTATCAGCTCCTTCGGCTTCAACAACGCCATTTTCTATGTTTTGAACACTATTGTTTAATAAACAAACAAAAGCGTCATTGCTGTCAACATGCAGAGAAATAACATTAGTGCCATGATCTCCGGGTTTAACATCAGGAAAATTCCAGAACTGATCGCTATCGCCAAGATCCTTTTCATTCCAAAGATGGCACTGTCCTCCGTAAGGAAATCCTGTCTCCGTGCAATTAAGCGCGAACATTGATACGTCGTCAATATATCCGCCAAGCATGTTGTTAATTGTTCCGGCATCGCTAAAAACTATTTTAGTTGAACCGTCAACCGCGATGAAGTCATAAATATGTTCAGTCCAGACCGTATTCCCGCTTCCGGCTGCTCCGCCGCCGACAGTATCGTTAATGATAACTGAACTGTTGCTTACAACTTTTACCGTAAAACCGATGTTATTGTCATTCGCCGCGTTATTCGGCCGAGGCGAGTACCAGAAATGCAAACGGTATTTACCGCCCGGAACCGTGGCGATAGTCTGTGATATTGAAGATGATTGGGTGCTATCTAGCTCTGTAAGTTGAACGCCGCCATGCGGAGCGCCCGCTACGCCGTTGCGCTGAAGTTCAAGAGCGCCAGACTCTACCGCCCATCCGCTAATCCCGCTCGGATATATCTGATATTGACCGCCGTTGTCCGTTACTACCGGCGTTTCAAATCCGCCGTTCAGGATAAGTTCGCTCCCTGTTTCCGCGCAATCGCCAACACACGCCTGTCCATTATAGGTTGCGAGAGTGTGGTCAACTTTCAAATCAATACTGCCGGCCGTGAAAATATTACCGGTTGAAGTTTCCGTGTCGTTAAAGTAAGCCATTGTTCCGCCGACTACTACTGCCGCTACCGCGCCGATAACGCCTAAGCTAATAATTATTTTTTTCATATATTTTTATTATTTATTAATAATTTAAAACCTTTATCGGTTGCCCCTTTAAAAGAGGCAACCTAAAAAGCTTTTAAGTATTATTGTATCAATCTCGCGCAGTTAAAGTCGCCG
Organism: Patescibacteria group bacterium; assembly: GCA_041662965.1. NCBI lineage: Bacteria > Patescibacteria group bacterium. The sequence continues at coordinate 3,377 of JBAZRI010000005.1, forward strand.
TTATTCCTCTGCTGGACCGCGTAAGCGGTGACGTCAGCGGTAAAGGAATCGGTCTGGGCGATATCACCCATACTCGCTCCGTTGCAGGAAATAACATTCCCTACTACAGTTTGAGTGCCCGCGCACCAAGCGACCCCAATATTTTTAGTACTGGATGTCGGAAGCGTAATGGTGCCGATAGCCGTGCTTAGCGGCACGTTTGGCCCGCTAATAACCGTTTCTCCTTCATAAACTCCATCACCGTCATCATACCAGGCAAAGGCCTTAATGAACGGCGAAAGTTCGCCATATCCGCTTTGATTGCCAACATTTGGCAAATCGCCGGCCGCAGTTTCCGGGTCAACAATATCATTTTCCTGATCATTAATATTGTTTGTTATCAAACAGGCGAAAGCATCGTTTGAAGACACGTGCAAACTGATTAAGTTTGTGCCGTAATCGCCGGGTTTAACATCGTCAAACATCCAGAAGTGGTCGCCAGTGGCTAAATCTTTCTCGCCAAAAAGCGTGCAATTCTGCAAGAACGCGCTGTTTGCGTTACAGTCCTCTGAATCACGCTCCACCTTAAGGTAGTAAAGCAAACCACCCGGATTATTGAGAGGAGTGTTGTATGCAGGATTCGTCTGGCTTAAATTAGTGACGATGAACGTAAGCGTATTTTCTCCTGATTGAACCGCCGCTAAGAATGTGCCTTCAGCAATCGGATCAAGCGTTGTGTATTGAGCACTGCCTAAACCGGATGCTATAGAGGTGCCGTTAAGAAGTATCTGATACTGGTTATCGGCCGCAACATTCATTAGAAGATCAACGCTAACAGCGCCACCCCACCAATTGAATTTGTCTTCAAAGGTGTAAGTAACAGCACCATTAATGCCAGCATCACCTGCAAGTGTTGGATCTGTAGCCCAAATCCATTTGGCTGTTGGGTGGGTTATCCAGTATTGCGTAGTGATAGTAGTGGGCGTTACTAAGAGAGCGGGATACGGAAATGAAGTGATTACAGTATTTACTCCTGCGGTTACTTGCGCTCCGCCGTCGCCGCTGTAAAGTATGAGCGAACATGTTTCGCAATCATCTCCGTTATATGTTTGCGCCAAATGGTCAACCTTCAAATCAATACTGCCGGCTGTAAAAATATTTCCGGTTGAAGTTTCCATGTCGTTGAACAACGCCATTGTTCCGCCAACCACTACCGCCGCTACCGTAGCAATAATACTTAAACTGATAAGTATTTTTTTCATAAATTCTTGTTAATATTCTCTGTCATATTAATTTCCTCCATTTTAGAGAATATGAATAAACTGCTAGTTTACCAACTCGTTCCATGCTGCTTAAATGTGTCAGCGCAGACGAAGGTTCCATTATTTCTTGCTTGTATTGCAGAGAAAGCTAAGTCGCCGGTTAAACTATCTGTTTGTGAACCATTATCCACATTTGCTCCGTTACATGTGATAGCAGGATTGCCAGTACCTGATTTATCAATAGCCATAGAACCAAAACACCATCGCAGGCCAAAATGATATGTCTGTGAACCATTCATAGGTCCGGCAACATTTGTAAAGAAATTCTGAGAACTATCAGCAAGTGTCAAATAAAGCGTATTATCGGTGCCATAAGCTAACATACTGCTAAGAGGCATTTCGCTTAGATAGAATAAAAATGATTCTTCAGCATCTTCTAAAATATTATCTCCATCATCAGCCCACCAAGCTAAAGACAAGTTTTCTGCAATTTCACCACCATAACCTGCCGTATCAACTGCACAGCCGGTATCATTAAGCAGTTCTGGCTCTGTACAGGTTTTATCTAAGTCGCTTGTTATTGCAATTTTTGCGCAAACATAGGCTGGATTGTTATCTATGTGCAAACTAATGGTGTTTTCTCCCTGGTCACCTGGTTTCAGATCAATAAAGCTGAAGAATTTTTCACCAACAATATCTTTACCATCGTTTTGTCCCCAAGTTCCACATTCATTAGAAGATACGCCATTGTAAGTGCATTGGCTATCCACTTTCAAATCAATCGCTCCGGCGGTAAAGGTGTTGCCGGTGGAAGTCTCGGTGTCCGAGAAGAAAGCCGTGGTGGCGCCGATGGCTAACGCGCCGACGGCCGCGATCATGGCTAAGCTAATTATAATTTTTTTCATAGATTCTGCTGTCGTTAAATTTATTAATTTTTCCTCCTTTATATGTAAATTGTTAATTTTTACGAGATTCCTTCGCCTGCCTGCCGGCAGGCAGGTCGCCCGATTACGGGCTCGCTCGGAATGACAGAATGGTGTGAGATTGCTTCGTCGTCTGCGAAACGAGATTCGCGGGGTCAAGGCTACTATTATTTATGACGGACGGATAAGCCGGAGATGACAGAAAAAAACAAAAAACCGCCGGCCAGATTAGCCGCGGTTTAGGTTTAATTCATATTTTAATTTTGGTCCGCAAAAACAAGGCGAAAAACGCCAACCTTTTACCGGTAAAAATTTAACTGCATAAAAGCTCATAATTTTAGCTTTTACTTTTTATTATTCGCTTTATATTTTTAACAAACAACTTGCTTATTGTCAAGCACTTTTATCCCCTTTTGACAGAATAATTTTTTTGTGGTGTAAATGGACGGAAAATTAAAAACGCCCGACGAGATGCCGGGCGTTATGGTTTGAAATTAATAGGCTAGGCTACTCTAATTCCCGTCTTTTTTATTTCATGCGCCATTGGATTCCAATAATCCTTAAAGTCTTCGGGAGAAAAACCGTGCGGTTCAATCCGATCATCAATCCCCTCGCTAAATTTCCATAATTTCATTTTTGATCCCATCCAATCCTTATCTACCTCCTTGGAAATAACTGCCACGTCAATATCGCTCCATTTGCTAGGAATTCCTTTGGCGAAGGAGCCAAATAAATATACGGCTGAAAAAGGATACTTTTTAGCCTTTAAATTTTCCGCGTATTTTTTAACTATTTTTTTGGCTTCAACTTTTGACATAATTTTTTATATAAGTTATCAATTTCTTCAATTTTATTTTTCGCGTACTCCTTGGTACAAAGTTTGTAAAACTTTAACTTATATTCAGGATATCTCGCTTCTATATTAAAATCATTAACCGCCTTTAGCAAATCCATTTCTTCTTCATTTAGCTTAATTTTAGAAATTTTTATTAGCAGAATAAGATTGTGCGTATAGGGAGCATGCGCTTTAGTCTCATTTACTACCAAGGCTTTTAAAATTTTCTCCAAAACGATATGCCCGAAAAATAAACTGCTGGCATAGCGCTGGCTTTTCACTAAACTTTTCATCGTATCATAATCATAGGCGGCGGTTTCTTGCCAATATTTTACCAGCTTTTTATAGTTATTTTTCATCTGATTATATATTCTTAAATAATGTATAATAATACTTATTATAATACTTTATTGATAACTTATAGTCAAGAAACAGGCTCATATTATCTAAATTATATTAACACTGAACGTCTGATTAAACGGCCTCCTTCGTTTTGAACCTGTTCCATTTTGGAACAGGTTGCCGGCTCGGATAATTCACCTTCTTTATAAATATTTTTTATGCGCTTAGTAATTGCCTGCGTATTCACGCCAAAAATATCAGCCATTTGCGCCTGGGTCGCCCAGATCGTATCCCCGGAAGCGTCTTTTTTTAGCTCTATCGCGCCGTTTTTAGCCTGATACACGACAACTTGATTGTTTTTCTTTTTGATTTTTCTAGCCATATTCATATTATTTTAAAAATAACATTTTCTATTGTTTTTGTAAATAAAAAACGCCCCGTATTCCTACGAGGCGTTTTTATTAGAAAAAGCAAGCTATAAAAATTTTTCTTTCAGGTTGCTCCGGAGCAATATGCGCAATTTTTGCGCATATTGAATCAAACGCTAACTTTATAAAATTCCTGTATTTTGCATAACTTTATAAAGTTTGATATATTATAAATATATGACTATCCGCCAAAAACTGGAAATAATCCAAAAAATGCTGGGGTTAACTCAAACTAAGCTAGCTGAAAAATTCGGCGTCTCTTTTGCCGCCTTTAATAGCTGGTGGACCGGCAAATCAAACCCCAGGCCAAAAATGCTAGCCGCTATAGACGAGCTCTTTTTAGAAGTAACCGGGCAGAAAATAATTTCCGATAATCAGCTTACGGCAAAAAAGCAAGCGCTTCTGAAAAAATCGGCCGAACACAAAAATATTATAACTAAAATTTTAGATAACCCGGATATTCGCGATCAATTTATTTTAAAACTGACTTATCATAGCAACAGCATAGAAGGCAGTACGCTGACCGAACCGGACACGGCGGCCATTCTTTTTGACAACGCGGCTTTGCCTAATAAAAGTTTGACCGAACAGCTTGAAGCAAAAAACCACCAAACGGCTTTAAATTATTTATTTGAACATATCGCTAAAAAAGGAAAAGTCGACGAGGGCCTGGCGCTTAAACTCCACGGCATTCTTATGAATGGAGTTCGTCCGGATGCCGGCGTTTACCGCGATCACGCCGTTCGCATCACCGGCGTTAATTTGCCGACCGCGAATTATATGAGTATCCAAAAATTGATGCCTATAGCTATGGCTCCGGCCGCTCAAAAAACCAAAGACACTATTGCTCTATGCGCCGATGTCCATGAAAGGTTTGAGCAAATTCACCCTTTTTCTGACGGTAATGGCCGAGTTGGCCGCCTGCTTATGAACGCGATGCTGCTTGGCGCTAATTTTGCCCCGGCAATAATTCGCCAAGAACAAAAACAGCTTTATTATGCTTATCTTTATAAAGCTCAAACTAAAAAAGACCATAGCCAATTAGAAGATTTCCTTTGCGAAGCTACTATGGCCGGATTTAAAATTTTGGAACGTACGGATGCTAGGTAAGAGGAAAACTTTAAATAAAAAACGCCCCGTGAAAATACGGGGCGTTTTTAGTTGAAATGTTATTTAATCGCGTAATTTTTCGCCGCGAATTCGTATTGATCAATAAATATTTTTTTAAACGGCAAAATTGAATTTAATTCGTAAAACGCCAGCATGGCTTCGCGGTATTCAACCTCATCAACACTGCGGTACGAAAGAGGCGCGCGATGATGCGCCAGCAATATCGCGTTGGCCATTAAACGGGCGGTTCTTTTGTTGCCGTCTTCAAACGGCTGAATATAACCGATGCCTAATAGGGCGATTAGCGCTTTAGCGTAAGGCGATGGCATTTTTATTATGGCGGCGCTAAGGCTATCAACGGCTTCGCTGATTTGATGAAAATTATCAAGCGGCTGGTAAATTGAGCCGATTACGCCGACTGGTTTTTGGCGCAAGCCTAAGCCGACATTTAAATTTTTAATCAAAATAGCCTGCAGTTCCTCAAGATTTTTTCTCGTCAGAGTGGAAAATCGCGGCGTGTTTTCACGGATAAAGCTAAAAGCGTCTTTATGATTTAAAATCATCCGCGCTTCCTGCTTATTATGTCCGGGCGCCTCTTTATTTTCCAAAATTAATTTTTCCGTATCTAAAAGCGTGTAAGTATTGCCTTCAATTTTTGATGACTTCCATGATAGCTCAATGATAAGCCGCTCTAACTCTTTTTTTTGAATGGCCGGCGGTAAATTTTCCGTTCTCTCTTGGTATTGAGCGGTTGCCTTATCCAGCCGCTCTAACTCTTTAGCCGTGAAAATATCGGCCGGCAAATCAGGCAATAAATTAAAATTATAGCCTTTAAATCCATATCGCTTATCGGGTTCAGCCAAACAATACTCGCGAGCATCAATAGGCGCTAAAACCCTGCCCAAAACGCTTATTTTATATTGCGTAGCCGGTCCGGAACCGGAAACAACCAAAAGGCCCAGCTTAACCATTTGAGATAGGGCGCGTTTTATGGTAATTAAAGAAGTTTTGTCGCCAGGCTTAGACGCTTCAGTGTGAACGTCGGAAGACGACATAGCGCCTCCCTTAAGAACTATAAGCAATATTTGCTGATGTTTTTTGTTTAATTCAATCATAATCGTATCATTTATGCTCTATAATCGTATCATATTGATACGATTATGGCAAGAGTATGCAGTTTTCTTACAACAAAAATCGCCAAAAAATCAAGCCTTGCCCTATAAACAAAACGCCCCGTATTCCTACGAGGCGTTTTTATGGCCTAAATTTTTATATAGTTATCTGGCAGATTCAAGCTCAAAGCGATAAGCCACGTTGGATAATTTTAATTCAATATTTTCCTGGCCTTGCTTTAATTCCTTAATTTCGTGGCCAACTTCATCAAAACGCTTGTCAACCGCGTCAAAACCATTTTTTACCATAACGCCTAAATCATTGATAGTTATTTTTTTCGCCATAAAATAATAAATATTTATATTATAATCATGCTGTCGGCAGGCTGTTAGTACAAGCCGGGGAATTGCTTTTGCACGATGTCTATTGACGGCTGATCCGTCACTACTATTAATAATTGCTTGATAACGATTTTGGCGTTTTCCGTCTCACCGGTTTTCTGGTAAAGAAGCGCCAAGCTGTAAAGCGCGTTGGCATGGTTCGGATTGGCCTGGACGATGCTTAAAAATAATTGTTCGGCCATGATGATATCGTCGGTTTTTTTAACCGTGCCGCCGGTTTGGCCGGAAACGCTTAAGTCCTGATTGTTTTCCGTGCCGTTAGTGATATCTTCGGTCGCGGCCTGGGCTATGCCCGGGTTGGTGGCGACTCCGCGGTTGAAATAAAGCCGGCCGAGCTCAAAGCGGTAATCAACGTTATCTTTGGTTAAAATAACCGCCTTTTTCAGCTGGTCAATAGCCTCATCCGTTTTATTCAGTTGTTCATAAGCGATAGCTTTACCGTAGTTAGCCGCGCCGAAATCAGCTTTTTTCCCTAAGGCCAGATCGTATTTTTTAATGGCCTCGTTGATATAATACTCTTTCTGAGTTTTATCCGTTTCCGCGTTGGCCCGCGCCATATTGATTAAAGCCATCCTTAAGTAAGGCGTCGGGCTGTCCGGCGATAATTCTATGGCTTTATTATATAGATTTTCCGCCCATTCCAAAGCGCCCTGGACATAAAAAGAGGCGTTTTCGTAAATTAAGGCCATGGCTTCGTTATTGGCAGTGCTGTTCGGCGATAAAGCTAAAGCTTTTTTACCCGTATCTATGGCTTGAGACAAGCTGTTCTCTATAACCGCTTGGTCGCGGCCGCCGGAGGCTTCCTGGTTGGCTAAAGCCATATAATTATTGGCCAAATTCAAATAGTAAATATCCTGGTAAGGCGCTAAAATAATGGCTTTATTTATTTTTTCTATTTTTTGGTTGACATCGGCGGTCTTTAAAGATTGCATGACATAAATATCCGCCAGATACATTTTTACGCCCATGGTGAATAAAATCACCACGGCCGCGCTTAAGGTTAAGAAAATAGCCGATAAAGCCAAGGCGTATTTAGGCGAGGCGCGGAATGACAGATTAAGAGTTTTGAATTTTTCCGGATAATTGACTATGCCCATGGCCACGGCTAAAACCGCGATCAGCCCGGAGATTAAAACCAGCGAATTATTCATGGAGAACAATAAGCTGAAAATAATGACAATAATAAAACTTGAGAATAAGGCTAAAAGAATTGACTGCGTGTCGTTCTTTTGCACTTTAATCAAAGTTAAAAAACAAATTGACAAAGCAATCAGGGAAATAATAATTATGGCTAAAACGCCTAAACCGCCGATCGTGGCCGCCATTTCAAACAAATAGCCGGAGGCGTTATTGAATTTAGCGTCCCATAAAGGCGAGGCGTTAAAATCAGCGCTTTTATATTTGTCAAAACTGTAGTAGAAAGTTGACGGTCCGGAGCCGAATAACAGATTATTTTTCAAGCTGGCTTTGGCAATATTGAAAGAAGCTCCGCGCGACAGGCTCACTTCCACCGGCAGGCTTAAGCTCATGATATTAAAATTGCCTAAAACCAAAAGAATAATCAAAAGCAAAAAGCTGGTAATCGGAATAACTATGTTTGAGCTCGTGATTTTAATAATTTTTGACAAGAGAAACATTAAAACGATAACTATGCCGACGATAGCCGCCGGCCAGAAAGTAAAGCCGTTAAGCAAAGTTAAAACGAAGAGCGATATTAGGATTACTATGCCTAAGGCCGTTTTAATGGCAATTATTAAAGCTTTATTGGTTAAGCCGGCGTGAATTTCTTTAACTTGCGCCATGCCGATTACTAACAGCGGCAAAGCCATTATTAAATACATGGTTAAGCCGGAAAGCGAGCCTAAAGAATTAAAGCTGATGGCTTTAGTAAAAGCGAACGGCAGAACATATTTTCCTAAAAGCTGCAAGAGCGAAAAAATTGCGACTATTGAAGTTGAGCCGATTATGCCCCAAAATAATAATTTAATTTTTTTCTGGTCAATGTTATTTATGATCAAATAATAAAATAAAATAAAAACTATAACCGCGGCCAGGCTTTTAGACTGGTTGCCGTAAGTGCCTAATAAGCTGTCCTTTTGGCTGATTGATAAAATCGTGGAAGTTATAAAAATGGCTAAAAAGCCGACGATCGGCCAATCAAGCGGCGTTCTTTTAATGTTTAATTCGCCGATAATCACGGCTTTAGTCACCCAGGCCACGGCGCCTAAGAGCACCAAGAAGTAGAATAAAGTCATTTTTTCAAAACCCATGTTTTGCGCCACCAGGCCGGTAAAAAACAGCGGGCAGAGAAAAAATACCATAAAAATCGCGCCGATGATAACGAAATCCAAACCCTTGGTGGTGGTTATTTGGTGTTTGGAAATAATCTTTTTTTCTTCCATAGATGTTGGCCCCCGGATTAAACTCCTTGATTTAATCGGGTAAATAAATTATTTATAAAGATATATTAATTATTCTAATTTTAACATAATAAGCCGAATTATGTCTAGCGGCTAAAGCTTATCCTTTTTAATCAAGCCTTTAACTTCTCTTATCATATTAAGATAAAACTCAAGATTATTCAAGCTGGCCAGCCTTAAAGCCAAAGGTTCGCCGATTTTAAATAAATAATTTAAATAAGCTTTTGAATAGCGGCGCAGCTCTCCTAGCTCGCTGAATTCGTTAATCGGGGAAAAGTCTTTGGCGAATCTGGCGTTGGTGATGTTTATAGTTTGGTAAAAATTATTTTTATCGGCTGTTTTTCCCCGGGAAAAAAGCCGGCCGTGCCGGCCTTCTCTGGTCGGGATAACGCAGTCAAACATATCATAGCCCATTTTAACCGACCTGATAATATCTTCGGGCAAGCCGATGCCTAAGCCGAAGCGCAATTTATTTTCCGGAATCTGCTCGGCCGTGCATTTTAAGGCCTCGGTTAAAAAGTTTCCGGCTTCGTCAATATGGCGAGCGCCGAAGCCAAAGCCGTCAAAACCGATTTTAATAAGTTCTCGCGCGCAATGCTCTCTTAATTTTAAATTATTGCCGCCCTGGATAACCGCGAAGAGCAATGGTCTTTTATTATTTTTAAGCAACTTAACTTGCTTATCATATTCGCGCTTGCATCTTTTCGCCCATTTAATCGTGCGCGAAACCGAGTCGGCTAGCCCGGCGTCATTAAAGCCATTGGGCGGGCAATCATCAAAGCAAACCATCATATCAGCGCCTAAGGCAAATTGGATTTTTATGGATAGCTCCGGAGTTATGGTTAATTTAGCCCCGTCTAAAGGAGAATTAAAAATCGCGCCTTGATCATTAACCGAACCGCGCGCGCCGCTTTTATGGATCAGGGAAAAAACCTGATACCCCCCGCTATCGGTTAAAATCGGCTTAGGCCAATCCATAAAATTATGCAGGCCCTTGGCCCGTTTAATCAGTTTAATTCCCGGCCGCAGATATAAATGCAAAGTATTGGCCACCAGGCACTCTAAGCCCAGCCCGGCGAGTTCGGCGGCGCTTAAATGCTTGATCACTCCCCTGGTGGCGTCAGGCATAAAAACCGGCGTTTCTAATCGGCCGTGCGGGGTGGTTATTAAGCCCAAACGGGCGTTAGAAATTTTAGATTTTTTAGTTATTTTAAACATTAATATTAATTATAAAACCCAATGCACAAATCCCAATATCCAATAAAATCCCAAACCCCAAACCCTAATTTAATTTTTTGGATTTAGTTCATTGAGATTTTATTGGTCATTGGTCATTAGAGCTTGGGATTTTTATTTTAATTAATTTATTGTATGATTCCGTCTCCGCTCGCCATATTATCATCTTCCAGCTTAGTGGTTTTGGCTTTCAGAGTTTTATTTATCTGCATGCCGGTTTCCGAGTCAACGGCCGTCGCGCCCGTGCCCGGGAGAATTATCATGATTTTATTTCTGTCGGCTTCGCCCGGATTAACGCTGATGTTAAACTCGGCGTCGGCTTTATAAACCGTAACCGGCAAACGGCCGATTTGCCAGACGACTTGGTTGGTTTGGGCATCGTAATCAAGCGACCCGACCGAAGCCCGATTTTTATTATCCCAAGCTACGTTAGCCGGCAAAGTTACGCTGATCCGCAAATCGCTTAATTCATGCAAATTATTATTTATCACCCAATAAACTTTTAAGCTGGTGCTTTGCCCGACCTTAGGCGGCAGAGGCCCGGAGCCAACCGCCAGATTATCATCATTAAAATATCTTACCTCTTCCGACAGCTTTAAATCGCTGTTGATTTTATTAATAACAGTATTGCTTTGGCTGTCGGTAGCGGCGCTTTTGCCGCCGATGCTGTATTGCGCGTAGCTTTTTGCCTGATAGGCCTTGCTTAAATCAATTTCCGCCTGCGTTTTTAATTTTAACGAAAAGTCAATTACTCCTTCGGCGCCGCTGGCTAATTCGGCTAAAGCCGGAAGCTCCTCTTTACTCCAGCTAATGGTGTTGCCGCCCGCCTGTCCGGCAGACAGGCTTACTCGGCCGTTGTTCGCGTCGCTTAGAGTCTGCCAATCAATGAAATCGCTTTCTATAATCGCCATAATGATAACGTCTTTCATGACGGCATCGCCTTTATTCGCGTAGTTAATTGAATAATTTAAAGTTTGGCCGAAATCAACTCCCTGGTCAAACGGCGAACCGTTGATTATCAAATTCATGTTTAAATCGCTTTTAACCACGTCAATGGCTAAATCTTTGGCGTAAAATAAATGATATTTCGCCGGCAGGTTTAAAACTTCTTCCGGCAATTCAAATTTTAATTTTATATTGATATTCGGCTGTTTTTTTTCTTTGATTTTAAACTTAATTTTAAATTCATTTTCATTCTTGCCGAAATTGCTTAACAGCCAGGCGCCCGGACCGCTGGCTTCTATTTTTAGGCCGGCCGGCGAGCCAGCCTCTACGGCTGGCGAGCTTGAAGCCGTATTGATTATTTCCACTTCACCCGGGTATTCAAGGCTTAAACGGAAGTTATCAATATAATTTTCAGTTTTAGCCTTAAATTTAACTATAATTTCATTGGTTTCATTAATTAGCGCGCTTGAAGAATTGCTAAGCGAAAAATCCAGGCCGATATCGTTTATCTTAGTTTCAAAACTGGCGGATTTTTTGAATTCGCTGGAAAAATTCTGCGGCGTATACAGCATATCGGCTAAAATAATATTACTTGAATCAATCGGCCCGGCCAGCTTGCCTTTTATCCTTATAACGCCGCTGCGGTTCGCGCTCAGGCCGGCTATTTCCCAGATATCGTTATTTTTGCTCGGTTCGGGGTCGCTGCTTAAAAATATAAAATTATCCGGGTAGGTGGCTTTTATCCCGATTTTAGTTAAGCCGACGCTGTCTTCGTTTTTATAATTTAAGTCATAATAAAATTCTTCGCCCGCGGCCGCTTCTTTTTTAGACTCAAATTCAAGGGTGGCCGATGGCTTGCTGTTAATCATTTTTAGATAAATATAATTATAGGCGCCGTAAATTGAACCGGCAAAAACAAACAGCACGATTAAAAAAGTGAATATATTAAACAGCAGGCCGCGCTTCGGCTTAATTATCATTTTTCTCACGTCAACCGCCTGGCCCTGGTCGTCTTGGTAAATCTTCGTTAAACTGTCTTTTATCTCTTCTTCTTTGGCTTCATTTTGAGCGTATTCTTCAAAAGCTTCAACTTCCTCGTCCGAGGCTATCGGCCGCTGGATGAATTCCGACAGGCTTGATGATTTCTGTTTTATTTTTATTTCGTTGTTTTTCATATTTATTGTCATTCTAAATTAATTGTTATCGCGAGGAGAGCGGCGGTGCGACGCGGCAATCTGATTATTTGTCATCTCGACGACCGCAGGGAGGAGAGATCTATAATAGTCGGCTAGCTCGACTGTCAAGAATTATAGATTTCTCGCCTACGGCTCGAAATGACAAAACTACAGAGTCGCCCGCAATGACAAATAGCCTTATTTTTCCTCAACGATTATGCCGATTATTTTATCCTGATTTAAATCTTCGGTGATTAACCAGCCGTCCGCGCCGCCGCCTAAATCAACCGGATATTTCCAGATTGGCGCGAAGCCGCCGCCTAATTTTAATTCGCTGGTTATGGTGGATGAATTCATGCCCGGCTGTTTTTGCACTAACAGCGAATATGAATATAAATTTTTCTGTTCCGGATTTAAAACCGCGCCGGCCTTGGTGATAAGCTGATCCGCGAAATTATCTCCGGCCGGCTCCGGCTTAGCGGTTAATTTAAAAGGCAGTTTATATTTTATATTTATTTCAACGGTTTCCCCCGGGTCAAGCTGGGACCAGTTGGCGAAGACGGTTTTATTGAATTCATTATAAATTTTCGTGCCGGTGGCTTCGTCCGTTCGCGCCTGGCTTTCGGCGGCGAAAACTTCGGGATCATTTTCCAGGCCGGCCATTTCTTTATCAAAAAATATTTTATCCACCGGCTTAAAGCCGCTAACTTCCAATAATTCCGAGCCGAGCGGCACGTAAACTCTTAGCCAATTAACGTTTCTCACTCCGGAAAAAGGCTCGCGCTTAATCGCTTCATGAACGCGCCTAATAGTTAAATTATTAATAATTGACCCGTCCGGCTGAATTTCGCTTTGCTGGATAATTTCCTGCTTGATTTTACGGTCGCTTTTTCCGCCGGCGATGTTAGTATTGATAACATTTAAATAATCGCCGGCCGTATCTTTAATCCGGCCGCTCCAGCCCAAGTCATCGGCTTTAGCCTGTAAAGCTTCATCCGTAAAATAAAATAAAATATTTTTGCCGGCGAGCGACTCTTCAATCGCCTTAAATAACGGCCCTAAATTATCCTTAGTCAGCCGCTTAGGCAATTCTTCAATAATTTTATTCATTAAATCACCGATGATTTTTTTCGGCTCTCTGGTTACGTCCGGTTTTTGCTCGGCCAGTTTTTGCGTTTCCATAAAGAAATTATCCGCGCCGATAGTTAAGCCGTATTTTTCTTGCAAATCCACCGGGCCGATTATGGCTAACAATTTTTCCATCACGGTTGGCGTAAAGCTAATAACGCCGTCAACGGTTGAACCGTCGGAATTTTCATAAAACCAAGCGAGCTTTTCCGCGCTGGTCGGCCAATCCGGCCACCAATTCGCGTCCCAAAAATGCCAATCGGCCCTAACCAGACTTAAAGGCTCCGGCGCTTTTATTTTTTTTAAAAAACCGGCATCAGTATCGTAGCTGCCGCCGCCCGGAACTTCAATATTTTTTATCTCGCCTTTGGAAAAATCTATTAAAGCAAAACTGCCGATAAAGCCGCCCGAAGCGCGCAGTTCCGAGTTATTTTGAAAGACTAATAGATAGCGCTTAGCCGCGCTGGCGCCTAAAAAATTTCCGAGGCTATCGGCTAAACTGATAAATTCTTTTAAGCCGCGGCTAAGCTGGCCGGCTTTTTGTTTTAATAAAATAAATTCTGTTTGGTAATTTTCCGGTATAACCTCGCTGTTTATCTGGTCTAAGGTTTTATTTAATTCGCTTAAATCGGTTATGGCGTTATTTCCGTAAAAACTTAAATTCTTTAAAATGTTATTAACGTTATCGGCCCGGTAGCTAAACAGGCTCTCCATAGCCAAGCTTAAATTTTTTCCCGCGGCCGCGCTTAGCTCGCCGGCGCGCAAAATATTTTTGCCGGCGGCGGCCAGGCGCATATTTTTATCAGGCAAAACCGAAGCTAAAGCGAAAAGCAAACCGTTGATTTCTTTTAGCTCGTTTTGCGCGCTTAAAAAATTATCGCCGGCGCTTTTAAAGCCTTGGCCGGCTTGGTTAAAATTAAAATTCGCGGCCGATTGCCCGGCGGAAATTAAATTGCCAATGGCGCTCTCGCTGGCGCCTAAAACCTTGCCGCGAACCACGTTGATAACTTTATAATAGGTAAAAGCTTTAACCGGTAAAATTATGATAAATAATATTCCGGCGAAAATTAAAACCGGCTTTAAGTAGCCAACTAACCGCCTGTCATTGCGAGGAGCGATAGCGACGAAGCAATCTCTTTCTTCGCCAACAGATTTCTTTTCCGCCGCCGCGAGCGACCGCAGGGAGCGAAGCAATCTCGCGAAGATTGAAACAGCCGCTAGCTGCTTAGCCTGAAGGTCTTGAGGTATATTTTTAATAACTTTATTTACTGCCGGGTGAAATTTAATAAATAACAGATAACCCGCTTTTTTAATCGGCTTAATTATGGCTAAAAGCAAAAAGTAAGCCAGCCTTAAAATAAAGACGATTGTCCAGCCGGCCGCGTAGCAAATTTTATAAAGCAGCCAATAAACTTTTTTTAGAATAAAATACAGCGCCTTGCCTAAAACGATAAGCGCCAGCTGATTAGATAAAACAACCAAGTAACTGTCATTGCGAGCGACCGCAGGGAGCGCGGCAATCTTATTCTTTCTCTTTTTGTCATTGCGAGCTGGCTTTTCCTTTGTCATTCCCGCGAAGGCGGGAATCCAGAAATTACGGCTGCGAACCATTAAGGCTATAATATTCTTTTTGGCATTTTCACTCCCCGCCTTTAGTATTCCCTTGTAATCCACTTCCGCCAATTTTTCCAGCTTTTCTTCAAGACGTCCGACGTCTCCAAGACGTCGGACGTCTTTTGCTTTGGTTTCTTCTTTAGGCAGATTCTGCTTTAAATCAATAACAAAACGGGACGATTTCACATCCGGGTTAACTTTTAAATTATGGGGATTATTTAAAGCCATTTATTTTTATAAAATACAAAAAATTTCTGTTTTTAAAGCAGTGTGAGTAGTTATTAACAGTTATTATTATAACACAAAATATGGAAAAGAAGAAAATATTAGATTTTATAAAAAAATAAGGTCTGAATGCATTTGCTTTAAGTAAGCATCTGCATCCAAACCTTTTGAACTTCGGACTACGCCACCGGTAAGAAACCGACGGAGAATCTTCTGCCTGACTCAATTATTTGAGTGGAAGGCAATGAGTTTACAATGAATTTGCCAACGTCAAAAAACTGATTAACCGCCAATTTTACGTTTGATTTAATTTTGGTGGATCCATCCACCGCCTGTGCGCGGAGATAGGATATCTTGCCTTTTTTTGTTTCCTTGTTTTTGAGCTCTATTAAAGCCGTTACTTCACTACCAGCTTTTTCTTTCTCCGCCCCAAAAACATAGACTGGTATAAATCCTCCTTTGACACTTTTCCGGCATTCCCAGTACGGCTCTATGCCTTGGCCAGGCTGATTGTATTTGGCATCTCGGTCAATGCGTAAATTCGCCAAAACCGGCTCCCAGATATTCTCTCTGGCTATTCCACCTGCATTTGCTACATTATTGCCGATTCTGGCTTCGTCCGCCGTCTTGACAATACTATCTACTGCTTTTGTCGCCTCAAAACCGATAACCTCAAAACAATTCCTACAAGTCCTTGCTTTATCTGATTTGTTTTTACCGCAAACCGGACAACCCTTGCCCGACGCCAGAACTTCCGCCAACAATATAATCGTATTCATCGTAATCCCTCCTATCTTTTGTTGTTATACGTTTAATTTCCTAATTTAAAATTTCAAAGGCTTAGGTTCGCCCAGCTCTTCCCACCAGTAGTCCTCGGACTCGTCGTTATCATTAAATAGCTTTCCGAGGACTTCCGACGTAACAGGTTGGGAACAAACAGCAATCGTATATTGGTCCCAATCAAGCCCACTAATTTTATCCGTTATATAAGGCGGATGGACTCCATCAAAAACTGCGTTGACAGCTCTCTGCAGAGTATCAATCTCTATCTGCCCTTTCCAGTCCCAATAGTAAAATAATACTTTTATTGACATCTCTCCTCCTCCCATTTGATGTTTGACATATTATCGAATGTATTACATTCGTTATTAAAGTTCTCGCGATTCTTACGCAATCTTTTATTTACTAAAATTAATAAACAAAAGATTGCGTTAATCGCTTTATGTTATCTTTTTCTATCTTGACATTTACTAAAACCATATTTGGAAAAAGGACAACTTAAACCTTCTTGATCACAATCGCAATACTCCGAATGTTCCGAACTTAAGCCGTTCCAGACAAAAGAAACAATTTCGCTTAATTTAAGCTTGGTCGGCTCGGCTTTATTTAAAGCTTCGGAGCCGTTTAAAAAAGCATTTAAGCTTCTATGGTAAAACCAATTGGGGATCAAAGAATTTTTGCCTTCAAACTGCAGTTTGGCCGGATCAATCGGCTTGGTATAACCGCTTAATTCCAGTTCTCTCATTCTAATGGCGGCGACAATTTCTTTTAAATTAAGGCGATGATGTTTATTAGTTAAAATCATAACATGGCCGGTTGAACGTTTCTGAATTACCGATGATAAGTTGTCCATGGTTATGCCGTAGTTAGCCAGCTGGGAATTATCCGATTCAACTACGCCGATTTTTAATTTATTGTTATTTTTCTTTATTTTATAAATTTTACACTTATTCTCATATTCTTTTTTAACATTATAATGCCAGTCAATCTGCGAAGTTTGAAAATAATTAATTAACCTTAAACCAAGCTCTACAACTTTTAATGAAGATAACTTTTGTTTATGAAAACATTTTATTAAATAAGCTAAATCGCCATAGCGGTTATGCAAGCCTTCTAAATCATCTTCTCTAACATAATTTAATAAAGCGATTAATTCCGGATTTTTTTCTATCTCCAAGTTAGCGGCAACAAGAGACGTAGCCGTTTCTTTAGCAACGCTTTGATGATGATCAAACATGCCGCCACCGATATCAATTGATAAAACCTTTTCGGCTATGAATTTATTAATATCTTCCGGTTTCGGATCATGGCTGTTTTCCCAAAAAATAATCTCAGCGGTTTCAACGCCGGGAAATTTTTCTTTGCCATATTGCCTTAAAAGATAAATCGCGGCAATCGGGTCTAAATGCGGCTTATTGGGAATTAATATTTTTTTTATTTCCATGCCAATAAATAATTTTATTAATAAAATACTATATCATATTTTTCACTTTATGTCAATATATTTCAAATTATATATAATTTTATTTAAATATTAGCCATTTTTATAATTTATTAAAAGACATTATCAGCCGATAATGTCTTTATGTTAATAAATTTTGTTTTTACAGCAAATTTTTATAAACCTCCAGCGTCTTTTCCGCGCAATCTGTCCAGCTGTATTTTTTTATTTGTTCATATCCCCTGCTTTTTAAATTTTCTTGCGAAGCTTTATCGGCCAGCGCTTTTTCAATCGCGTATTTCATATCCATTTTATCGCTTGGATTAAAATACGAGGCGGCTGGACCGAGTATTTCCGGCAAACAGGTTTTATTTGAGCTAACGACCGCTAGGCCGTGCGCCATAGCTTCTAAGGGCGGCAAGCCGAAACCTTCGTAAAAAGAAGGAAAAACATAAAGAGCCGCGCCGGCGTACAAGGCTTTTAATTCATTATCCGGAACATAGCCGGGAAAAATAATATTACTGGAAAAAATTTTAGCGAATTGTTTTAGCCGGCCGTAGAAATAATCTTCTTTACCCACTAAAATTAACTTTAAATCCGGGTGATTTTTTATGATTTCAGGGAAAATTTCTATTAAGCCTTCCAAATTTTTATGCGGATAAGCATTGCCGACATAAAGTAAGTACGGCTGGCTGATGTTATATTTATTTAAAACCTCGTTAATATCTACGGGTTCGTTAATTTTAGTTAATTCAGCTACGCCCTCGTAAGTTACGATTATTTTTTCCGGATTAGTTTTAAATTGTTTGACTATTTCTTTTTTAGTATATCCGGAAACGGCTAATACTTTTTTTGACCTTTTAATCGCTAAGGAAATAACGATTTTATAAGCCAGATTTTTTATTTTGTAAATAACCGGCCCTAAAGTCGTGGCGCGCAAAGTCGGAAATTTTATTAAAATCAAATCATGAATGGTAACGATAAATTTAACCGGGCAGAAAATCGGCACGTTAAAATGCGGAAAGTGCATTAAATCCAGACGCTGGCGCCAAATATAAAATGGAAAAACTATCTGCTCGGCCAAGCCGTACCATCTTATGTCGGCCAGAACTTTTTTTACCCGTAGGCCGTCGCATTTAAAAGCGGAAAAATTTTCTTGGCGCAAAAAAATAACGTATTCATTGTCCCGGTCAAGCTTAATGATATTATCAACGACTTCCTGCGTATATCTGCCCAAGCCTTTGCCTAAGGGCCCGTAAAAGCGGGCGTCAATGCCGATGCGTTTGATTTTATTTTCTTTATTCATAAATAAATTTATGTCATTGCGGGCTTGACCCGCAATCCAGGTTAAATCCGTAATAAATTTGCGATTAAAATATACTTTCAGAAACAACACCTGTGCTTTCTATTCTGGATTCCGGCTCGGAGGCCGGAATGACAGAGGAAATTGAGCTTTGCAATGACAATTTATATAAAGTAAAATCTTCGGTAACTTTGGCTACGGTTTCTATTTTTAAGCCGAAGGGCGGCAGTTTTCTGTTATTTAAATAATTAAAATCTTTCTCCGGAAAAGTAAAATTATAATAATAAACCGGCAGATATTGAGTTAAAACCGCGTATTCTTTTATCATATTAGGGTCGTCAAACAAGCCGACGATCACTTTTCTGGCCGGAAATAACAGCTTATCATGATACTGGGTGACGATAACCGCTCTGGCTTCGGTTAAATTCAAAATTTGCTCGTATTCGGCGCGAACCGCCAGTTGCTTTTGCGCCGATTTTATCAGGCCTTCTTCCGAACCGAATAAAACAAACCTGATGGAAATAAAAAATACCAATAAAATTATTAAGGCGCGCAGGCCGTAAATAAATATTTTTTTCTTGAAAATATTGGATAACTTCACTAAAAAAATAACGGCCAAAGGTATGGCGCCAAGATAAATCGGCAGCCAGTAGCGGGTATAGGAATTGCCGATGGTCCGGCTTTTAGGATCCGGATTGTCATGAAAATCCCAACTGCCGTAATAGGAAATTAAAATCGCGGCCGCGGCGAATAAAGCCAATAAATAAACATAATGCTTTTTCCGCCATTTTTTTATTTTTGACAAGAGGAGCAGAAAGCCGAAAAACGCCGGCCAGAAAATCCAATAAAACATTTTAGCGAAATAAAAATACAGCATTTTCAGGCTTTTAAGCGGCTGATAGCCGAAGTGAAAAATATTATTTTTTATCTGCGTTAAATCGTTTTTAACCGCCCCGGAATTTATAGCCCCGATTTTTAAAATTTCCGAGCCGGCGCTGGCAATATTTAAGATAGACTGGTTCATTTCGTTATAGCCGCCGCGCCAAAATGATTGATAGAGTATTTTATTCCAATACATGGCCGGCGACAAAGCGAAAAATAAGCAGGCGATAAAAATCATAAGCTTGATCAGGCCGAATTTTTTAATATTAAACAGCCAGATTACGAGCCAGACCGGAGCCAGCCAGATTAATTCAGAAGTCCGCGTTATTATAGTTAGGCCTAAAAAAGCGCCGCTTAAACCGGCGGCCAGATTCGGTAAAATACCGGCGGCGGCAGTCTTAACTTTATCCATATCCGGCTCGGCCTTTTTCTTTTTTACGGATATTACGGCGAAATAAAGGCTGATGACAAGCAAGACAACGAACAGCACATTATGGAACATGCTGCGGGCGCTGTAATAAACCAAGGGCGGAAAAACGGCGAGAACCAGCGCGGAAATTAAAGCGTTGCGTTTGCCGAAAATCTGCTTAATCAATAAATAATAAAAAATAATGCCTAAAGCGGCGAAAAACGGCGTGAGATACGGTAAAATTTTATAAGTGGTTAAGCCGGCGATCTTGCCGTAAATTAAAATAATGCCTAAAAAACTTACCGGCTTTAAGTAGCCGAAATCGCTTCTGACGCTGCGCGGATGCAGGATATCGGAAGACAGAATATTATATTTTTCATAAATCATCAGCTGGCCTTCCTGGGCGTAAAGTTTGGTAAAATTATAATTCGCCGATTCGTCCGGCGACAGCCATTTAACAAAATCTCCGGATTGCGTATAATAATTAAAGCTGGCCGTGCCGATGAAAAAACAAACCGCGGCCATAATTATAACAATTATACGCCAGTATTTTTTCAGCCATTTTTTAAATACGCCCAATATCATATATTTTTTTACATTGTTTCTACTGTCATTGCGAGGAGCTTCAGCGACGAAGCAATCTCACGTACTCGGAATTTAACCAGAGATTGCTTCGTCGCCCCGAGTACGGGGCTTCTCGCAATGACTATATATTTTACATTTCGTACAAATAAATCGGCAAATCTTTTTCGCTCGGCTTATCTGTTATTTTCGGCTGCCAATCATGCAATTTAAAAGAATAGGAAACAACTTTCGCGCCCGGCTTTAACTCTCGTTTAAGCTTTGAGCAAAATTTTTCATTTAAAACATGGGGCATGCCGAAAAAATAAACCGCGTCGGCCGAAGATAAATTTTCTTTATACAAATTTTTAAACTTAAATTCAATATTGCTTTGCTTATTTAAAGCCTGCCTTAACTTGCAGACTAAATATAGCGGCAAGGAAATTTCTAGGCCGATGGCTTTAACTTTATAATTATTAGCCGCGTAAATTACAACTTTGCCGTCGCCGCAGCCTAAATCATAAAAAGTTTGCCCGGGACGCAAATCGGCTAACTTAAAAATTCTTTCTAAGTCGCGGCCGCGGCTCGGCACCCAGGGGGCGAATGACAAAACCGAAAAAATTAAGCTAAAACCGCAGACGATAATAAACAATAAAAAAGCCATGCTTAAGCTATAGAGAACGATGGAAATTATCATAAAGTGTGGTAAAATGAGAATATAATGACTAACAAACTGTTAAATATCATTAATTCACTCTTGATATTAATCTGCCTTATTTCAATATTTGGCGGCTTAATTTACCGTTTTTATTCGCTTAATAAGCTCGGCCTAATAATTAGCTTAATTTTAGCGGTTATTTCTTTTATTATTATACAATATTTCCGCCTTTTAGCAAGCAAAAAAATCAGACGCCAAAAACCGGAGAAAATTAACGCCGATAAGTTTAAGTTAATTAATTTTATATTTTATGCTTTATATTTTATATTTATTTTATCCTGCTTCTATATTTTATTCAGCCATAGAACCGGCGCGGCCATAGTTTCCCCTTGGCAAGCGGCGCCAAAATATTTTTTTATTGTTTATACCCTAGCGACCCTGTTATTAATCGGCAATGCGGTAATTAATAAAAAATTCGCCTTATGGCTCATAATGCTCCATTATTTTTTATCTTTTTCCGTAGCGCTGATAATTTATAAGCTGGGCTACGGCTATGACTCGTTCATTCACCAAGCCACGGAAAATTTAATTGATAAGACCGGCGCGGTAGATCCTAAGCCGTTTTACTATTTAGGCCAATACGCCTTAGTGGTAATTACTCATAAAATAACTACTCTGCCCATAATTTGGCTGGATAAGCTTCTCTTGCCCCTGCTCGCCGCTTTATTTTTGCCTTTAACTCTCTGGCGCGTTTTAAAATCATGGTTTGATTCTTTAAGCCTTAATTTAATATTAATTCTCGCCCTTCTAGCTTTAAGTTTTCCCTTTTTAATCGTTACCACGCCCCAAAATCTGGCGTATTTTTTATTGATTTTAGCGATTTTACTGGGATTAACTTGTAAAAATTCTCATGATTATTTAATTATCTTGCTTCTCTCGGCGGCCGCGGCCATAACTCATCCGGTCGCCGGCCTGCCGGCTTTGCTGTTTAGCGCGCTGTTAGCGGTCTATTACAGCGATAATAAAATAAAAAAATATCTCTATCCCCTCTTAATCATAATTGCCATCGTTATTTTGCCGGCTTTGTTTTATTTTTTAAACAGAAACCTGGCCGCGGCCGCGCCGAGCGATAATTTAGCCCAAAGCGCGAATCAGCTGCAATTAAATATCCCGGGGCGGGAAAATTTTATTTTAAATTTTGCTTATCTTTACGGCTTTAATCTGAAATTTATCTTTATTTTACTGGCCCTAAGCGGAATTTTTATCGCTTATAAGCATAAAGAGCAATGTAAAATTTTATGGCTTTATTTTTCTCTGTCCGCCGCTTTATTCATGTCGTATTTAATTACGGCTAAACTGCCGTTCGCCTTTTTAATAAATTATGAAAGAGACGACTATCCGCAGAGGATATTGCTGGCCGCGGTTCTGTTCCTTTTGCCTTTCTTTATCCTCTCTATTTACGCCATGCTGGAAAAAATCGCCAAGCAAAATACTTTTATTATTTTAAGTTTCTCGGTGTTTTTATCTTTGCTGATTAGCGCTTCTTTATACATAACCTATCCGCGCTACGATAATTATTTTAATTCCCGCGGCTATTCGGTTTCGGCCGCGGATATTAAAGCCGTGGATTTCATTAATAACGATGCAAAGTCGGATTTTATAGTTTTAGCCAACCAGCAAGTAGGCGCGGCCGCTTTAAGCCGCTACGGCTTTAAAAAATATTACGGAACCGATCAAATTTTTTATTACCCGATCCCGACCAGCTCGCCGCTTTACGGGTATTATCTGGACATGGTATATAAAAAACCCAGCCGCGAAACAATGTCCGCGGCCATGGCTTTAGCCGGCGTTGATGAAGGCTATTTTGTTTTGAACAGATATTGGTGGGCTTTCACTAAAATTTTAGACGAAGCAAAATTATCCGCCGATAGCTGGCAAGTAATTAACAACGGCGAAGCGGTTGTGTTTAAGTATGAGAGATAAGTATATATTGACTTTTTATTTATTTTATGCAATATTAATATATTCAACTATTCAACGTTGTTTATAAATCAATAAAAAGGAGGAAAAAAACATGTATGCGTTGGGAAACATTAAAAAATTTGTAGAAGATAACCCACAATTAGGGGAAGAGCGTATTAAAGGAATTCTTGAACGCGCTGAAGCAGTGTCATTTAATAATGTTATCTCCGGAGATTCAGTTGAGGCTATTATGCAAGACGATGTTCTCGCTGCCAAGTTTAGTTATATCGTCATGAGCGAACCTGAACATATGAAAATTGTCCTTTCAATTTTCGGCGCCACTCGCTTGGCCTCGCGCGTAGAATAATTGAAGCTGATATGTGTTTTGTAACCAAAAAGCCTGTACAAAATGTTCTCGAAACATTTTGCTCAGGCTTTTTTAAAAAACTTCATTTGTTTATTTTCACTTTATAATCTTCCCTAACTCCTTAATATAATCTTCAACCTTAAAATCCAAAGCTTTTTGCCGGCCGGCTTGGGCTAAATCGCCCAAGCTATTTTTATTCTCAATCAGCCAAATCATTTTTTCAGCTAGACTATCGGCGTCCGCCGGCTTAAACAAAATGCCGGCGTTTTGGTTTAATAATTCTGGTATACCGCCCAGGTCGCTCGCCAGCACCGGTAACCCAGCTACTAGCGCCCGCTGAATCGCGTTAGGGCAGTTTTCATAAACTAAAGACGGATAAACCAGGCAATCAGCCGCGCCAAGCAATTTATCAGCCGCTGACTCGCCCGGCCAGCCTAAAAATTTAATATTATTATTTTTGACCGCCTTGGCGCGCGCCTGCTTAATCCGCGAACCGTCGCCGGCTAAAACCAGCTCAACTTCCGGATATTTTTCTTTAATTTTATTAAAAGCATCTATCAATAAAAACACGCCTTTGTGTTTTTCAATTTGGCCTAAAAATAAAAAAATAAAATTACCGGAGCGCTTGCTCACCTGTTCCGGCACAATTTCCACAGGATTAGGCAAAACCTCAATTTTTGCCTGCGCAAAAAAATTTCTTTTTATGTATAAATCTTTAAGCCAGCGCGAAGGGAAGATAACGGCCGGCGCCGGCGCAAATAATTTACCGCACACGCTTGAATAAACTTTAGCGAAAAAACTATTTATCATCCCCTCCTCCCCGTAATACATTAAGCCGGACGGATGGATTAGCTGAATATCATGCGCGATATGCAAATATTTTATTTTTAAACTTTTAACCGCTAACGGCGTTAAAAATCCTATACCCATTAAATTATTAGTTATAACGGCCTCGCATTTTTCCGCCGCCAAAATCTTTTTAATTTTAAAATAACCGCTAAAATTAAATAGATTCCAAATCTGCCAAAAAAAACGCAAAAATTTAGGCAGTTTGTTTAAATTATAATATAAGCTGTTTAAATAATAAATTCGTAATTTTGAATCCGCGATCGGCAATTCCTTGTCGCGCGGCCTCGTCGTAATTATAAAAACATCATGTCCGGCTTTAATCAAGCCCTGAATTATAATTTCCGAGACTTTTTCCGCGCCGCCGCGGTTAAAGGGCTTATATAAATTATTTATTAAACAAATTTTCATAAGTATATTGTCATTGCGAGAAGTGAATGAAGCGGAGCGTAATGAGCGACGAAGCAATCTCTGGTTTAATGGCGTGTGCGTGGATTTTTACCAGAGATTGCTTCGTCGCTGAAGCTC
Organism: Patescibacteria group bacterium; assembly: GCA_041662965.1. Classification (NCBI taxonomy): domain Bacteria; species Patescibacteria group bacterium. The sequence goes on from JBAZRI010000005.1 coordinate 28,250, forward strand.
CTCGCAATGACAAATTAAATTTAAATTTAAAAAATGCACAAACCTGCCTACCGGCAGGCAGGTTTCGCCTAAGCGGTAAAATAATTTTATCAGAATAGCGTTTCAAACAAATTTTCATAATGTTTAAATCGCACGGCTTAGCGGATAATATTTTACAGCATCATACTTTCGGGCTGTATTTTACATAATGATAAATAGAATCCAATCTTTTGCCGACCTTTTCCCAAGTATATTTACTCTCTACTAATTCTCTGCCGGCCCGGCCCATGGCTTCGGCTAATTTTTTATCGCTTAAAATAGTTTTTATTTTATTGGCCAAGTCATTAATGTCCCCGGGCTTAACCAATAAACCCTCTCGGCCATTTTTAAAGACGCTTCTGACTCCGGGCAAATTTGAAGTAATCACCGGAGTGGAGCAAGCCATCGCCTCAAGCAGAACTAGGCCGAATGCTTCTCCTTTATTAATCGACGGCAGAACCAGGCAGTCGCAATAATTATAAAAATTAACCAGCTTGCTGTTATCAACACTATCATAAAACTTAACGTTGTCTTCAATGCCTAAATTTTTCGCGCAATTTTTATAATAAAGCAATAAATTCCCCCGCCCGATCACATTTAAAATAATCGGCTTTGACCGCGAACTTTTAATAATAGCGGCCGTTGCTTTGAGCAAATTTTCCAAACCTTTAAAATAATGGGCGTCGTCCAAACCGCCGACGAATAAAATAATTTTATTTTGCCGCTGTTCATTTATATTATCGCGGTAAGTGACAAATTGTTCAAGATTAACTCCGAATAATATTTTTCTGAATTTCTCCGGCTTGGCTTTGTAATATTTTCTTAAATCAGAATGTTTGACGTAATCAAGCGAAGCGCAGGTAATAATCTTCGCCGCCCTGATCATCAATGGCAAAACTAAAATTTTATATAAATAAAAAACAGCGCCCTTGAATCCTCCGGCGCTCGAATCCATGTGATAATGCAGCATTAATTTCATTTTACGGCCCAGCAATAATTTTATCAGGAGTATTGGCATAAGCGCTCCGTAAAACGGATAATGCAAATGGACTATGTCAAAATTTTTCAATTTCCAAAAAAGCTGGGGTATGAAAGCGGCATTGCCGTATTTAAACAGCGGCCTTAAGCGTTCAACCACGAATTTACCTTCATGGCGGTCAAATTCATCTTCGTTTTTTTTATAATTATAATTAGGAGTAAAAACCGTTACTTTATACCCTAAATCAGCCAGGCTTTCTGAAATATTATAAACACTATTGCCGATGCCGCCCCGGTATGGCGGAAAAGTGCAAGTTATTTGCGCAATTTTCATAGATTAAACGCTAATTTACAAATATTAAACTAATTATCTTTATTATTCGCGTTATTATCTTTTAAAGCAATATTTTGCACGACTTTAGTAATATCCTTTTCAATTTTTTCCAATTTTAGCCTTAAGCGGAAAACAAAATAAAATAGCACGGCCACGCTTAAATATAATAAGACTTCAATGCCCGAGCCGCTAAAGCCCAGCCCGGCCACTAATTTATCGAGAAATTTCAAAGAAATTATTAAAACTGCAGCTAAAATCCAAAAAATAAGCCAAAATAAAAATTCATTTATGCCGATATAATTTTTTTGTTTTTGCCAATAAAGCCGGGCGAGAAAAAAAGCGATGATTATAAGCGCGATTGTTTGTTGCAGCATAAAATTAATATAATTAATATAATATTTTACAGCTTTGTAAAATTCTAATTGACCAGCATGGCGATAAACAAATCTTTTAGAATTTTCAGGCCGCCGGAAAAACTTTGCCCGAAATTATGGTAAATGACTTTAATGGGTATTTCTTTAACTTTAAAATTATTCTTTTTTACTTCAAACATTATCTCCGAGCAATGCGCCATCCGATCCTGCTTCCAGCTGATTCTACGCGCCGCCTCGGCCGACATCGCTCTGAAACCGCTTTGCGGGTCAGTCAAATTTACATTAAAAAATACTTTATTAACCGCTTTAGCCAAAGGCATAATAAAATATTTTTTGAAAAAAGGCATGCCTAAGCTGTGCTCGGCGTTAAGAAAGCGCGAACCGAAAACAACTTGCGCTCTGCCGTCTTTAATCGGCGCCGCGATGCGTTCTATATCTTGGCTTAAAAACTGGCCATCGGCGTCAAAATGGACGATTATATCGGCGCCATTGTTTAAGCAATACTTAGTTCCGGTTCTTAAGGCCGCGCCTTGCCCGCGGTTTATTATATGCTTAAGCAAAACCGCGCCGGCCCGCGCGGCTAAATCAGCCGTCCGATCGCTTGAGCCGTCGTCAACAATCACTAGCCTATCAACCAGCGGACGTACCTGGTTAATTATTGTTATTATGTTTTTTTCTTCATTGAACGCCGGAATGACACAAAAAATCTTCATAAATAATTATATTAGCACCTCATGTTTGGGCTAAATTTATAAAATTTTCGTGCGAGGACTGTTTGAGCCCAAGTAATCTTGGGTGAGTTCCGAGAGGAGAAAATTTTATAAATTTAGCCCAAACTATATGTCGTAAATTTTTTTATATTACAGTTTTTAAACCTTTGCTGGCCCGTAAATCATCAATGGTTTTTTTCAGGCCGTTTTCCAAAGTAACAATCGGCATCCAGCCCAGCTCTTCCCGCGCCCTGGTTATGTCAGGCAAGCATAATTCGCTGATAAATAAATTTTTCTCCGCGTAGGTTATTTTGGACTTTGAATCTAAAATTTTTATAATCATTTCACAAATTTTTTCCAATTTCATATCAACGTCCGAACCGATATTAACCGGGCCTAAAATATGGCTATCCATTAATTTTACGCAAGCATCAACGCAATCGCTGATATAGCAAAGCGAACTGGAAAAATTTTTATCGCCCGGAATAACCAGATCTGAATTTTCCAAAGCGCTGTTTATGAAATCCGGAATTAGATTGCCTTCATTTAATTTCATTCTAGGCCCGTAAACGCGGAATAAGCGGATTACCTTTGAATCAATATTATGAACTTGGCGATAATTTTCCACCATGGTTTCAGAGAATCTTTTGCCTTCGTCATACGAACTTCTTTGAGAAAGAAAGTCAACTTTGCCGATTTCGCTTTCTCTGATTCTCTTCTGGCTGTCCAGCCTTGGACCGTAAACCACGGAGGAAGAAAAATGCATAATTTTCGCCTTATAGCGGACCGCTAAATCCAGCATATTCTTTAGGCCGTAAGACGAAGCTAAAATAGTCTGAATTTTATTTTTATCAAAATTCTTAGGCGAAGTCGGGCAAGCTAAATTATAAATTTCCTGGACGCCTTGAAATTCTATTTTAAATTTTTGCAACTCCGATAATTTTTCCAAATCAATCGGTTCGGCAATATCATGCTTTATAAATTCAAAATTAGGGTCGGAAAGCAGATGGTCAATATTCCTTTCGTCGCCGGTGGAAAAATTATCAAGGCAAATTACTTTGTTATTTTCTAAAAGGCGGTCGCATAAATGCGAGCCGATAAAGCCGGCGCCGCCGGCCACTAAAACGTTTTTTTTGTCAAAAATTGCTCTTTTGCTCATATATTTTATTTAATAAATTATATTTTTAAAAAATTACTTATTGATTTTTATACTGCCTACGCTTACTCCGCCGCCGAAACTTTCTTCATAAGCATAAAACGAGCCAACGATTCTGCCATCAGCTTTAAAAACGCGGACATGAGGCGCTCCGCCCGGACCGGCGGCGGTTATAATTTCATCCAAGCCGTCATTATCTACGTCGGCTTTAGCTAAATTCACGCCGCCGCGGAAATTACTGTTAAAGGCGAAAAAATGCGATAATAAATTTCCTTTGCCGTCAAAAAATTTAATATGCGGCCCGCCGTTTTTTTCCGGCGCGGTAATAATATCCGCTCGATTGCCCCTTGAGCCGCTTCTAACGCTGGCGATCGTGACTTTAACGCCGCCGCGGAAAGTTTTAGGGTAGGCCAAAAATTGCCCTTGTAAAATGCCGCCGGCTTTAAAGATTCTAACTTCGGGAATTTTTCCGGCCGCCAAACCGGTCACTATTTCATCTTCGCCGTCGCCGTCTATGTCGCCGGTAGCGATATTAAGCCCGCCTTTAAACTTATTATCATAAGCGTAAAATGAGCCTAGCACCTGGCCGCGGCCGTTAAAAATTTTTATTTCCGAATTTCCGCCCGTAGCTTGCGCGGCGATAATTTCATCACTGCCGTCATTGTTAACGTCGGCAGCGGCAATGTTAACGCCGCCGCGGAAATTACTGTTAAAAGCAAAGAATTGGCCGATCGGCTCTCCTTTCAGGTTAAAAATCCTGATATGCGGCCCGCCGCCAAGCCCGGCCGCGGTAATAATTTCCTGTTGGCCGTCATGATTTATGTCCCCGGAAGCAAAATTAACGCCGCCTTTAAAATTATTGGCGTAGGCGTAAAACTCGCTATCTTTTTTGCCGTCTTGATCGGTAATTTTTATAAGGCTGGCCAGGCCGTTTTTCGGCCCAATCAGCAATTTTTCAATTTTATTATTTAACAGGCTCTGCGCGTAATTAACCGCGGCCGCGATATTCAGCCTGCCTTTGCCAAGCTGGCCTAAATATTTCGGATTTAACCGACTGATATTATCCGTATTATCCAATAGCGTTTTTATAATCTGGTCTCGGTTTAAAGCCGGGTTAGCGCTGGCTATTAAAGCCAACGCGCCGCTTACCATGGGCACGGCGACCGAGGTACCGGACCAATAACCGTCATAATATTTATTAAACGGCTGGCCATTTAAGTAATTATCAGGCGAATAAACCACTGTGCTGAAAACACTGACCCCGGGCGCGGCAATATCAATGCATTTATTGCCAAAACTGGAAAAAGCCGCTTTCTGGTCTAAAGTATCGGTTGCGGCTACGCCGATTACTCGGTTCTCGCCGTTAGCGCCATCAAGGCAAACCGGATACATGGGAGTTTGATCCAAATAATAGCCATCTCCCTGGCCGACTTCATTGCCTCCGGCAGCCACCACGATTATTCCGGCGTTATAAGCGCGTTTTATGGCGTCATCAAGGCCTTGGCTGTAGCCAAAGCCGACAAAACTTAGATTTATAATATTAGCGCCGTTGGCGACCGCGTAATCAACCGCCTTGATAACTTTAGAAGCGCTGCCTTCGCCTTTGTCATCCAAAACTTTAAGCGGCATAATTTTCGCTTTCCAGGTTATGCCGGCTATGCCGGCGGCGTTATTGCCGGAAGCCGCGGCTATACCGGCGATAATCGTGCCGTGCAATATTCCGTCTTCGCTAAAATCCGGCTTAAACTTTGGCGACGGATCAGGCACATTATTGACAAAATCCCAGCCGTTAACATCATCAATAAAACCGTTTCTGTCATCATCAATATTGTTATCGGCGATTTCTTTTTTATTAAGCCAGATATTGCTTCTTAAATCGGGATGGCTGATTTGCACTCCTGAATCTAAAATGGCGATGACAATCTCGGGGCTTTCCCTTTTATTGTCCCAAGTTTCAATGGCTTTAACTTTTTGCAGATACCATTGATTATTGAAATAAGTATCAGACGGTATTATGGCGGCTTGATAAAGATAATTCGGCTCGGCATATTCCACTTCCGGCAAACCGCTATAATAATTTAAAAAATTATTAAAATCGCCTGCTTGAGCAATTTTAATGGCTATCGGTTCGGTTGAAGCTTTAAATTTCACCAATATTTCATCAGCGACAAAATTATTTTGGATAGCGCCAAAAGCATTATGGCCGGTGAATATAATCAGCCCAAATAAAAATATAATAAAAAAAGATGTTATATTCTTTTTCATAACATCTTTATTATAACATAAGTTGCCGGTATTTTTCAAATCTAAATTTTTTCCAAAAGCGCCAATGTTTCCCGGGCGCATTTAGCCAGGCTAAAGTCTTTTACTCTGATAAAACCGTTAGAGATTAATTGATCGGCCAATTCTCTGTCCAATAATATTTTCGCCATTTTTTGCGCCATATCATCCTTATCCCCCGGGTTGAAAAGCAAAGCTGAATCTTTAACAACTTCCCTTATGGAAGCGATATTGGAAGCCGCGACCGGCGTGCCGCAAACCATGGCCTGGAGCAAAGGTATGCCAAACCCTTCATAGAGCGAAGGAAAAACAAATAAAGCGGCGCCGTTATAAATATAAGGCATATCGGCTTCCGGCACCCAGCCGGTCATAATTACGTTATCTTCAAGATCATATTCGTTTATGACATATTTAATTTCATCATAGCCGGAGTCGGCTCTGCCTACTAAAACCAACTTAGGCTTTATCTGGCTGAATTTTTGCCTCATGATGGCATAAGCGCCGACCAGATTAGCGGTATTTTTCTTTTTTTCCAAGCGGCCGGCATAAAAAATATAAGGGGCTTTAATGTCATATTTATTTAAAACTTGTTTTATTTTTTCCGCGTCCTGAATCGGGCGATAAAGCGCGCCGTTAAAGCCGTTATAAACCACTTTAATTTTTTCCGCGTCAGCTTGATAAAATTCCACCATTTCTTTTTTAGTAAATTCAGACACCGCGATAATTGTTTTGGCGTGCTTGAGCGCGAATTTCGTTGACCAGCTATGATAATCAATAACATTTGAATGAAACTTGCCTAAAGTAAACAACCTGACTAAAAAATTGAAAACTCCGGAAATTAAGCCGCTGGCCGGGCCGATTTTATCCGAACTGTAAAGTTTGGCCTGGCGCTCAAAACCTATGTCATGGATAGTAACGATTGATTTTTTCGGATGAATAACCGGCAGAGTGTGAGCCGGTATGAAAAGTACGTCTGCCCGATGCATTAACATTTCATAAGACAAGCGAATTTGCGTCCAAAAAAAAGTAAAAGGCCAGTTTAAAATTTTAACGCGGAAATTACAATTTGGACTTTTAATTTCTTGCCAGCCGTAGCCGTCTATTTTACCCGGCTTAGCCGAATAATTTTCATCGGTTAAATCAGCTAAGCCGCCGGTTAAAGGCTTATCACTATATAAAATATATTGATTTTTTGAATCAATTTTAGCCAGCTCTCTTATCAAATAATAAGAATACCACTCCGTACCGCCTTTAAATTTTCTATTCGCCCTTGAGGCGTCAATGCCGATAAGCATAAAAATTGTATATAATATTGGGCTAAATTTAGAAAATTTTCGTGCGAGGACTGCCTGCCTGCCGGCAGGCAGGTTTGAGGAGCTTTAAGCGACGAGTTCCGCAGTAGAAAATTTACTAAATTTAGCCCAATTAATATGTAGTATAATAATTTTATTTCGTCGCAAAAATACTCCGTTTATACGAGTCCAAATTCTCAAGCGCTATCCCCGTGCCTTTGGCCACGCAAAGAAGCGCGTCGTCCGCCACGTAAGCCGGCACGTCGGTGGTGCGTGAAAGCAACTGGTCAATGTTTCTTAGGAGCGACGAGCCGCCCGAGAGTACCATGCCTTTATCCATAATGTCGGCGGCTAATTCCGGCGGAGTATCCTGCAAAACTCTTTTAGCGGCTTGGATTATAGCTTCCAGCTCATTTTGAATCGCTTCGGTAACATCATCGGAATTAACCATAATATTTCTCGGTAAGCCGGTAATCATATCGCGGCCGCGTATTTCCATGGTTAATTTGTCTTCCAAATATAAAGCGCTGCCGATTTTAATTTTAGTCTCCTCGGCCGTTCTTTCGCCGATGGCTAAATTATATTTTCGCCTGATAAATTCCTGAATGGCCGCGTCAAATTTATTGCCGCCGATGCGCACCGAAGTTGAAGTTACTACTCCGCCTAGTGAAATTACCGCCATTTCCGCCGTGCCGCCGCCAATATCAATAATCATATGCCCGGAAGCCGAACCGATGGGAATATCGGCGCCGATAGCCGCGGCAATCGGCTCTTTTATAATATAAGCCGCTCTGGCTCCGGCCGCGATAGTCGCGTCAATAACCGCCCGGCGTTCGGTTGAAGTAATGCCGGCCGGAACCGCTACCATAACTTCCGGCCGGAACAATCTTATGCCGCCTAGAGCTTTATTGATAAAATATCGGAGCATGGCTTCGGTAGTATGATAATCGGCAATCACGCCGTCTTTCAGCGGCTTAATGGCGACAATAGTGTCCGGCGTTCGGCCTAACATATCTTTAGCTTCATTGCCCACGGCTAAAATCTTTTTATCAATCAAAGAAATCGCCACCACCGAAGGTTCGTTAATAATAATGCCTCTTTTAGGCAGATGCACTAAAGTATAAGTTGTACCTAAATCTATGCCGATCCGCTTGATAAACATAAGATATAATGTCATTGCGAGAAGCCTGTAATCAGGCGACGAAGCAATCTCTTCCTTATTGTCATTCCCGCGAAAGCGGGAATCCAGGTTTAAACGCTATAAACAAGTTTCTGGATTGCGGGTCAAGCCCGCAATGACGAAGTAAATTTCGCTCGCAATGACAAATAAGAATTTAAAACTTAACTTCAAAGCTTCTATCTATATTTAAGTCCCCTTCCCACTTGATACTGGCCGGGCTTACTTTTCGCATATACAGGCTGGCTGGGCTATATGATTTTATACTATTTTTGAAGTTTAAGTCAACCGTAAGATTATCTAGCTCTTTACCCGGCTGTTTTTGGATATAAAGGCCGTAGTTATTATTTAGCCTAACCGACGGCGGCAGCTTATACTCAACCGTAAGATTTTTAATTTTCCCCGGATCAACGGTTAGATAAAAACCAAACCAAGTTTTCCCCGCTTCATTACCCGTGTCTATCTCCTTGGCGTCGTAACCGCTGATTTTAATTAATTGGCTGCCTAACGGAACGTAGATTCTGGTATAGCTTTTATAAACGCTGGTTCTCCAATCAACCTTGCCGTTATGCGCGTAATTAAGAGTTAATTTAGAAAATAAGCCATTAGCCCCCTCGGTTACTTTATAATTTATGCTCCGGCTCATAACCGCGTCGGTTTTTAAAGCCCCGAAATTAGCATCAACTACCATAAAATAATCGCTATAATAATTCTTTATTTCTCCGGCCCAGCCGTTAGCCGCCGCGATGCTTTCTAATTGGTTGTCAGTTAAATAAAGCAATAAATCCTTCTCGGCTAAATTATTAATCGCGGTATTTATAATTTCCGACCATTGGTTCGGCGGCAAATCAAAAATTTTAATTTTTAATTTTTTAGCTATTTCGCCGATAACTTCTTTCCTCTGCCAATTAGAAACGCCTAAAACCATATAGCCTCTTTCTACCTGATATTGCAATAAATCGTGAAAATTGTTTTGGTCATAAGATTGGCCTTCAACTATTATCGGGCCGGTTATTTTCAAAAAATCAGTGATTAATTTCGGCGTAAAGGCGATAACGCCGTTAAACTTTGGAATTTTCTCCGCCTCCGGGTTTAAACGGCTTTCAATTTGATAAAACTTATCTATGTTTTTCGCGGCGGTCGGCCAATCAGGCGACCAGTTAGCGTCGCGCATATACCATTTATCGTTTAAATACTTTTTAATCGGTTCCGGCGGCTCCATATTCATTTTGCTTTGAGCCGGCATGTCAAGGTGATAAATATCATGCGTGCCAAAATTTATTATATCGCCGTCTTTAATTTTTAATATGGCGTAAGTGCCTAAAAATCCCCCGGTCGGCCTTAATTCGTCATTATTCTGCAGCAAGACTAAATAATTAACTTCGCTGGGGTAGCCGGCCAGAGCCGGAATCATCTGCGACAAAGGAACTGCTTTCTCTAAAATAAGGCTGGCTTGGCTTATTTGTTCTTTAACCTGGCCGATTTTATCTTTTAAGATAAACAAAATGCCCGAGGTGCTTATTTGATCTAAATTAATATAAGCTAAATCCAGATCGGCTTTTATGCCGTTTAATTCCGGCGCCGACTCAAATATTTTTCCAAGAAGATTGCGCTTGACTTCCGGGCTTAATTTAGAAAAATTAAATTTATTATCTCCGGTTAAAAAAGCTTCAAGGCTAAGGCCGAAATTCGCCCCGCCAGCGACCGCTTTGCTTAAAAATTGAACGGAAATTAAAAGGCCTTCGGCGTCGTTTAGCTGGCTTATAGCTAACGGCAGACGGCTTATAAAATTATTGCTTTTTATCTCTTCAAGCTTATTGATTGAAAAATCAAAATTATTTTCCGCTTGTTTGGCTAGCTTAACGGCTTGATTAAAATCTTTCTGTTCGGCGAAGATAACGGCTTGCTCTAAATTAGCTTTGCCGAAATTTGCCTGATCGTAAATTTGCTTTAAATCAATAATTTGTGACGATAAAAAAATCAGCAGCAGTAAAAATAAAAAAACTACTGTCAAGCAAAAATATTTTAAAACTTTATACGCTGAATTTAAGCGCCGGCGCTTTTTAACCGGCGGAAGCCGGCCGATTAAGCCATCGGCCGCTTCGTGCAAGTCTTTAAAATTTATATGTTTTGATTTTGAAAAATGAAACATAGATAATATAAAATTTTTAATTTTTAATTTTATAAATAATTTCTAATATCTTAATTTTTAAACATTAAAAATTTAAGCATTATTTAAAAATTACAAAATTAAAATTATTATTCATTATACCATCTTATTTCCGCTTAACCAAGCATTTACTCCTGCCTTAAGGCTTCTATGGGATCAAGCCTGGCGGCTTTACGCGCCGGATAGATGCCAAAACCCAAGCCAAAAACAACCGCGAAAGCCAAAGAGACATAATAAGCTTTAAGAGGGACTAAAAATCTCCAATCCAAGCCATAATAATTAGCGCCCAGCGAAATTAAATATGACACGCCGATGCCGGCCAAAACACCAACCGCGGCGCCGATTAAAGTTATAATTAAAGACTCAATAAGAAATTGAAACATAATATCGTTATATTTGGCGCCAACGGCTTTGCGCAAACCGATCTCGGCCGTTCTTTCCGTGATAATAACATACATAATATTCATAACGCCGACGCCGCCGACTACTAGCGAGATGGCGACAATGGCTAAAAGCATTAAGGTAATGGCCCCGGTTACGGTATCTAAGACGCCTAATGATTCTTTCATGGTAACGACTCTGAAATCGTCTTTGCCGGTATCGGTCATGCCTTCGCCTATATTTTTAACCACCGGTTCGCCGGGTTTAAACTCTAAAGGAGTTGAAACAATATCATGATTTTCACGAATAATTAATCTAGCCTCTTCGGCCGTTTGATCGGCTAAATCCGGATCTTTAAGCTGATGCATCATAAACATCACATTGTCTATGCCTAAAATTCTTTTTTGCAAAGTCCTGATCGGCACGTAAACGAAATTATCATAATCCAAAGTCATAACCGCGCCCCTCTCTTTAGCCACTCCGATAACGCGAAATTTAACTTTTCTGATTTTAATATATTTTCCTATGGGGTCGCTATCGCCGAATAGCTTATCTTTTATTTTATAGCCGAGGACGGCGACCGGAGATTCCGACTTGTCTTCGGCATCGTTAAAATACCGGCCATAATCAACTTCTGTTTTATCAATCTCCACGATGCTGGCGGTAGTGCCGAAAATCAAAGTTTTTTTTGATTGTTCGGCGTAATTAACCTGCTCTTGCCCCAGTATGGCCGCGTAGGCGTTTTTAATATTCGGCAATTTACTGACATCTGCCATATCTTCTAAAGTCAAAGTGGTAATTTGCGCGCCCTGGGCGATAGCTATGGCGCTTTGCTGTTCGGCCGCTATGCCCTTTTTACCGGTCGGAGCTTTAACTTCGGTTTCTATTAAATCAGTGCCGCCGAAAGATTCAACCTGGGCGTAAACCAAGCCGCTAATTCCCTCTCCGGCCGAATAGACGATGATAACGCTGGCGATGCCGATAACTATGCCTAAAACAGTCAGGCCGGTTCTGACCTTATTGCCCATGATGGAACGCGAAGAAATTTTTAAAATAGACAAAAAATTCATATTGAAAAATTATTCATGCCTTAAAGCTTCGACCGGCTGCAATTTGCTGGCTCTTAGCGCCGGGTATAAGCCGAAAATTAAGCCAACGCTTGCCGAAACCGCTAAAGCCAGCGTAATTGACAATAAAGAAATGGACAAATCCCAGCTATAGCCCAAAAAATTGGCAATAACCGAAATTAAAATTGCTATTAAACTGCCGATTATAACGCCGATGGTTCCGCCGCTTAAAGTAATCGTGGCCGCTTCCATTAAAAACTGAATCATAATGCTTTTATTGTTGGCGCCGACGGCTTTTCTTAAGCCGATTTCCCTGGTTCTCTCGGTAACGCTTACCAGCATAATATTCATGATGCCGATGCCGCCGACCAATAAAGACATGGCGGCGATAGCCACTAGAAAAAATTTCAAGGCGTCGGTAATCGTGGTTATCATTTCCATGGCTTGGGCCGAACTTCGGACCGTAAAATCGTCACTAGCCCCGCTTTGATCGGAAATATCATGCCTCTCGCGCAAAGTGGCTTTAACGTCATGCATGGCCCTGTCCGTATCTTCTTCGCTGTCAATTTTAAGCCTCATCATGCTGACATGATTTACTCCGGCGATTAATTTTTGCATGGTTTTAAGCGGAAGGAAAACCTGATCATCGTTATTTTGGAAAGCCACCGTGCCTTTCTCTTTCATGACGCCGATGACTTCAAACGTATGTTTTTTTATTTTCACTCTTTGGCCGATCGGATCGGATTCGCCGAATAATTCTTTTTTTACCGCGCTGCCTAAAACCGCGACTTTAGCTAAATTTGTTTCTTCCTCTTTGGTAAAAAATCTGCCTTGGTCAATTTCACCGCCCTCAACATTCATATAGCCGACCGTCGCGCCGCTTAAATTGGTATCATATGAATTCGCGCCCCAGCTGACATTGCCGACGCTCTTATAGTAAGCCACTAAATCAACTATGTTAGGCACATTTTTTTTGTCGTTTAAGGCTAAACCGTCTTCATAAGTTAGCGTGGTAATTACTATGCCCATAACAGTGGCCGGCGGGCCGTCTTCTTCCGAAGCGCCGGGCAAAATTCCGATTATATCGGTGCCTAAAGTTTTTACTTGATTGATAATCAGGCTCTGCGCTCCGGCGCCCACGGCCATAATAATAATAACGGCCGACACGCCGATGATTATCCCCAGCATTGTTAAAAAGCTTCTGCCCTTATTGGCCAGAAGCGCTCTGGTTGAAGTCTTAATGGATTGTTTATAAAATTCCAGCATATCGTTTTTCTAAACATTGGCTTTAGCTTTTGTAAAATTTTCGTGCGAGGACTGTTTGAGGCCGAGTAATCTCGGCCGAGTTCCGCAGTAGAAAATTTACAAAAACTAAAGCCAATCTACTGCTGTTTAACGTTTAACTATTTCAGCATCTCTCCATCCTTAGCTATCCTTCGGTGCGTGACTTCATAGTCATCCACTATTAAGCCGTCTCTGACTTTAATAATTCTTTTGGCATGCTCGGAAGTATAAGTTTCATGGGTTACTAAAACTATGGTATTGCCCAGATCGTTTAATTTTTGCAAAATTTCCATTATTTGCACGCCTGATTTTGAATCAAGGTTGCCGGTCGGCTCATCGGCGAAAATAACCGCCGGGTCGTTAACTAAAGCGCGGGCGATAGCTACCCGCTGTTTTTCGCCGCCGGAAATCTGATTGGTATAATAATTTAAGCGATGCGCCAGTCCGACGCTTTCTAAAATCAGTTTGGCCCGGGCTTCGGGCGCTTCTTTACGCTTAGCATAAGTCAAAGGCAGCATAACATTTTCTAAAACCGTGGTGCGCGGCAGAAGGTTAAAAGCTTGAAAAACAAAGCCGATTTTGCGGTTGCGCAGTCCGGCCAATTCATCGTCGTCCAATTTAGTCACGTCTTTGCCTTCAAGAAAATATTTGCCGCCCGACGGCCGATCTAAGAGCCCTAAAATATGCATTAAAGTGGATTTGCCCGAGCCTGACGGGCCCATGATAGCGATAAAATCGCCTTGAGCGATATTAAAACTAAGGCCGTTTAGAACCGGCGTGACAATTTCGCCGTTGACGAAATTTTTAGTTAAATTGTACGCCTGAATAAGCATAAAAGAAATAAAAAAACCCCAATAACCAAATCCCAATAACCAAACAATTCTAATTAAATAAAAACTGGTCATTGGTCATTGGAGCTTGGAATTTTTAAAAATTATTTGCTTTGCTGTATATAAGTCACCACAATATCGCCTTCGTTCAACCCGGATAAAATTTCCACCAACCCGTTATCGCCGCGGAGCCCGATAGTAACCGGCACTTCTTTAACTTCTTCTAAAATTAAAACTCTCGCGAATTTACCACTGCCGTTTTTTTCAATCACCGCCCTTGACGGTACGATTAATACGTTATCTTTCTTGGCCGTGGTGATATTGGCGTTAGCCGTCATGCCTGATTTAATATCTTTTTCTTTGCCGTCAAAATTTATTTTTACTTTATAATAAATTACGTCCTGAATAACGGTTTCCGCCGGCTCTATAAAGCTTACCTGGCCGTAAAATTTAACATCTTCGCCGAAGGCGTCAAGCGTAATTTCCGCCTGATCGTTTACGGCCACCTTGGTTATATCGGCCTCGGAAACATCAACTTCAATTTCAAAATTATTCATGCCGAGCAAGGAAAAAACCGGCTTGGCCGAAGAAAACTGCTCGCCGGCCTCATAATTCTTTTTCGTGATCGTGCCGTCAAGCGGAGCCTTGATAATATTGTTATTAATTTGATTTCTCACTAAGCCTAAAGAAGCTTGCGCCTGGTTAACTTGAGCCTGGTATAAATTTATATCTTGCGAGCGCGCTCCGGCTTTAATCTGGCTTAATTGCGCTTCGGCCACTAGCCAAGCCTTATAATAAGTGTCAACTTTGGCTTGAGCCGCCGCGTTCTGCTGCGCGCCGGTTACTTTAGCTGTGGCTAAAGCATTTTTAGCCGCTAAAATCGCGTTATTAAGATTATTAACTGAATCATTTAAATTATTCTGGGCTGTTTGCACCGAAGCAATGCCGGCGGAAACGTTAGTCTGTTGCGCGCTGATAGTTGTTTTATAAGCGTCAAGCTCCGCCTGGGTAAAACTCGCGCCGACTATGCTTACTTCTAAAAGATTATAGCAATTTTTTAAGGCGCTGAAAGTTTTATTTAAAGCGTCTAAAGTATCGGCCGCTGCCTGGCTGATATTTCCGCCGGCTTGGCTCGCCCTGGCTTTGGTTAAAGCCGTATTGGCTGAAAGATAATCTTTTTCCGTCGCGTCAATCAAAGAAAAATCGCCCGCGCCCAAAAGATATTCGGCGCCATCATCATTTAATATGGTGTTGATGTTGTCCAAAGCGTTGGCGGCCACGGAAATTTTCGCCTCTATCGTCGTTAAAGCCACGGCCTTATAATTTTTGACCGCTTGCTGATAGCTGGTTATAGTTTCGCCGGAGGTTAAATAAAGATCGCTTAAACTCTTCTCCGCTTGCGTTATATTTTCATTAACCGTATTTTTAATTTTCTCCAATTCATTTAAAGCCGAAACATAAGCCGTCTTGGCCTGGTCGGCGCTGGCCTGGCTGACCGCCAATTCGCTGGCCGTGGATCCGGCTAAAAGCTTGGCTAAATTCGCCTGGGCAACCTGCAAGCTGGCCGTAGCCTCTCTTTCTTTTAACAGCAAATCGCTTGAGTCAAGCTCGGCTAAAATTTGATCTTTCTTGACTTTATCGCCTACGCCGGCGAAAATATTGGCGATTTTTCCGTTTATGGTAAAATTTAGATCAATCTCTTTATTGGCTTTAACCATGCCGGTTTCGCTAACAGTCTGGATTAAATTTCCCCGCTCAATTTTAGCGGTCGTATATTCAATCTTTGGTTTTTTGTTAAAAATAAAATACGCGCCCGTAGCCGCTATAATTATCAATAAACCGATAATAAAAAATTTGTTTTTAAAAATTTTCATTTGTTTTTTTCCTATTTTCTATAATTTTTTTAAATTTATCAACAAACTCATCAAGATTCAACTCGGTTTTTATCAGATAAAAATCCGCGCCAAGCTCCGCGCCTTTTTGCCGGCTGTCCGAATCGCTTAAATTGGTAAAGATAAAAACCGGTATTTTAGAAATCGCCGGGTCGGCTTTGATTTTAGCCAGCATGTCAAAACCGTTTATCTTCGGTAAAATAATATCTAAAATAATATAACCCGGCTTCTGAATTTTTATTTTTTCCATAGCCTCTTTTTTATCCGCGCCTTCATCGGTAATAACCTCAAAACCTTCTACTCTAAACTTAGCTTGTAGGCCATAAAGCAAATTAGCGTCATCCTCAATTATAAGAATTTTTTTATTTTCGCTCATACAATTAAAATTTAAAGCAATTAGCATTACCTGGAGTAATTATACTAATTTTTAAATAATTTTACAAGCCGTCTTTAATGAAAACGCCCCGGTAAAAAACCGAGGTATTTTCACTAAATGAAAATAGTTTTTTAAGCTTTGCCTAAGATTCTAAACATAGCTGTGGCGCAAACCGGGCATTTGCCCTTCATGGCTTTGCGCTTTACTCCGCCCTTGCCGTTCATTTCCACCTCATTAGCATCCTTCATTTCTTGTTTGGCCTTGCATTTTACGCAATAAGCTTCCATAGAGTTATTTATTCGCCGCCGGGGCTTAATCCGATCAGACGATTAATTTATTAAACTGCTAATATTAAATAAAAAAACTGTATTTCTCACTAAAAATAGACTAATTTATTTTATTCTATAGTAATATTAGCATAACTAAGCGAAAAGATATAGCCCAGCGCTATTTAAAGTAAACTGCTTATCTTTTCCCGGCTTTGGCCGCGCCTTTTTCGTCTGAACCGAAATGATGCGCGATTTCATGTTTAACCGTAGAAATAATTTTTTGTTTAAGCTCATTCTCGTTTGCGCACTGGCTTAAAATGGCTTTTCTAAAAATTGTTATTTTATCGGGCAAGACCGGCCCGAAATTCAATCTTTTAGCCTGGGCATAGCCTTCAAACAGGCCGAATAATAAATCGCCGCGCTTTAATTTAATTTTATTAAGCTGCTCGTCGGTCGGTTCGTCTTCAGCGAAGATGGCGACATTATGAAGTTTACTTTTGAATTTCTCCGGCAGGCTTTCCAGAGTTTGTTCGACAATTTTTTCAAATTCTTGTTTATTTATATTCAACATATTAGACAGACGTCGGACGTCTTATATTTTTTAAGCATATTTTCTTATTACTCCCCTGACCACTCCCTGAATCAGCGGGTCGGCCGCGTAAATCGGTTTCATTGATGAGTTGGCCGGTTGCAGGCGGATGCGCTTTGACTCGCGGTAAAACTTTTTTAATGTGGCGTAAGCGTTATTTAATAAGGCTACGACCACATCGCCATTTTGCGGCGACGGATTGCGCTCCACGATTACGTAATCACCATCTAAAATTCCGTCTTCAATCATTGATTCGCCTTTGACTTTTAAAACATAGCTGTTGGCGCTATCGGTTACGAAATCAGCCGGCACGGCGATTGTATCGTTGTCTTCAACCGCCTCAATCGGCTCGCCGGCGGTAATTAAACCGACCAACGGCAATTCCAAGCTCGCCGCCCAATTAACGTTAGCCGGAATAATCTCAATAGACCGCGCTTCGTTAAACGAAGTTTTAAGCATGCCTTTTTGCTTTAGCGCCTGCACATGCGCGTGAGTCGTGGCCGGACTAGATAAATTAAAATGCTCGCCGATTTCCCTTAAGCTCGGCGCGTAGCCTTTATCGCCGGTAAATTCGGTTATAAAATCCAAAATCTGCCTTTGCCTTTTTGTTAAATTATTGCCCATATATTTATGTTTAAAATTAGTTATCCACAATCTATGTCTAGCCTAATTTCATTATACACGAACAAAATACGAAAGTCAAGAATAAATTAAAAGCCTAAAAAATAGGCTAATTTTTGTCATTGCGAGGAGGAGCGTAGCGACGACGCGGCAATCTCACGAACAATTTTACAGAATATATCTTCATTGCAGAAACAATCTATAATTTTAATAAATAGTACGTGAGATTGCCTGCCTACCGGTAGGCAGGCTTCGCTCACTGCGTTGCGCTCGCAATGACAACGATGGACTACTTTCCCAAATAATATTTTCTCTTTTTCTCGCTTAATTTTTCAATCGCGTATCTTAGCATAGTGCGGGGCATGGCCTTATAATGCTTGTCCAAAAAACCAATCAATACCGCCTGGTCCCGCTTGCCCGCTTCTCTAAGCATCCAGCCAGCGGCTTTATGGATTAAATCATGCTGGTCATTTAATAATCTTTCGGCGATTTTCAAGGTGTCACCGAATTCCTTGTTTCTGATAGAAGCGAAAGTGGAAATCATGGCGATTCGCCTCTCCCATAAATTTTTTGAACCGGCCAGCTGATATAAAATTCGCCTCGGCTTGTCCAGTAAATAATCGCCTAAAATATAATGGCAGGACAAATCCACTAAATCCCAGTTATTGACATTTTCGGTATTTCTTAAATAAAAATCTACAAATTTTTTCTTAGCGCCGGATTCGGCTTTTTTATATTGGCCGATTAAAATTAGTAAAGCGCTTAAGCGATGCTCATGAATTTTACTGTTTAAAAGTTTCTGCAAATCATTAAAATTCAGGCTTGGATATTTTTTAGCCGCAATTCTTTGCGCCGGCACTTTTATGCCTAAAAAAATATCCCCGGCCCCGTACTCGCCCGGGCCGGTTTTAAAAAACTTTTGCAAATTTTCCGCCTGCTTTTTATTTGCCAGTTTATTTAATTCATTTTTCAGTTGTTTTAAATTTTCCATAATTAAATTATAGCATAAAATGAAAAAGGCCAAATTTCTTTGGCCTTATCTGACTTGGAGATAATATTTTTACTCCTTGCTTTTTTTCGCTTTCTTTTGGCATCTGGGGCATAAAGGCCCTGCCTTTGTTTTTATCCAACCTGATTTCTGAAAGTCGTCTGGCTTCATCAATTCTTTCTTGGCTCTACACCCAGTTCCCTAGCTAGGACCGGGACCTGAACAATAGAATATCATTTTAACCTCCTTCTTTTAAGATCAGCCGAAACTTTTTTTCTTAATTTCTTAGCGTAGCCCGCTGTAGTAACTAAAATCTCGGCCAAAGTCGCGTCTGAAGCCAAAACTGGCTTGTTTTTTGTATCCACCGGCGGAGTCGGTAAATCACGGCAATCTTGCCAGGGAGGAAACACTTTATTCCTCCACCCTTCTGCTTTCGCTACATCAACTGATATCGTCATTTCTCATTCCTCCTTATACCTTTTTTATTAACTCCTTTTGTTAAACGCCAAAGTGGCGATGGAAACCACAATGACCGAAAAAACCAGCAAGGCTAAAATATTTATCTGAACCGGATATAAAAATAATTTTTGCGCTAATTCCGCCGGAATGCCGTTTAAAATAATCTGCCGCATAGCGTCAACGCCGTAAGTCAAAGGGTTAAGCCGGGAAAGCGCCGTCATCCAAATAGGCACGTTAGTCAAAGGGAAAAACGCGCCGGAGAGAAAAAACATGGGGAAAATTAAAACCTGCATGATAATGCCGAAGCTTTCCGTGGTTTTCATGAGCGTGGCGATTAAAAGCCCCATGCCGGAAATGGCGAAAGCCAAAAGTATCATGAACAAAAATAGCTTAATAATTATTAAAATATTCAAATGAATGCCCATAAACGGCGCCAAAACCAATAAAAGCAGCGCCTGGGTTGAAGCCACGGTAACGGCGCCAAAAATTTTCCCCATAACGATTGAAGTTCGGGAAATCGGCGCCACTAAAATTTCTTTTAAAAAACCGAATTCGCGGTCCCAGACCGTGGAGACGGTGGAAAAAAAAGCAATGCCCATAACGTTCATGGCGATAATGCCCGGGTACATAAATTTCATGAAATCAATGCCAAAACTGCCTTTAGTCAACGTACCGCCCAAGCCGGCGCCGAAAATCACTAAAAACATCAAAGGCTGGAGCAAGGTGGAAAATATCCTGGCCTTATCGCGGGTATACCTTATGGCTTCCCTTCTCCAAATTGTATAGATAGCTCTTAGTTCATTCATATTAATAAAATATCGTGTAAAGATGTTTGTTTTGAGCGCATACGAAATTGTAAAGATTTTTCTAAAAAATCGCCCAAATTTCGTCTAAGCGAAAAACAAACATCTTTACACGGCAATTCTAAATTACCGCCTCATGGCAATCCTCCGCCGCATCAATTCTTTATCCGAGGCTTCTTCCTTGCGGATTTTTTTGCCGGTTAAATTTAAAAATACGTCATCAAGCGTGGGTTTTCGTAATTCCACTGATTGAATTTTTTCTTCAAGTTCATTAAATAATTTGGGTAAAAAGTTATCTCCGTCTGTTACTTCAATTTTTAATTTATTATCAAAATTTTTAACGTTTAATTTAAATTTTTCTTCAATCTCTTGCTTTAATTTATCCAGATTAAGCGCGGCCAGGGTGATAATATCCCCGCCCACCATTTTTTTAAGATTAGCCGGCGTGTCTAAAGCCACGATTTTACCCTGGTCAATAATGGCGATGCGGTCGCAGTATTCGGCCTCGTTTAAATAATGCGTGGTCATGAAAATAGTCATGTCTTTTTCTTTTTTAAGCTTTAGAACATACTCCCAGATATTAAATCTGGTCTGCGGATCCAAGCCGATAGTCGGCTCGTCTAAAAACATAACAGCCGGATAATGAATTAAGCCGCGAGCGATTTCCAGGCGCCTTTTCATGCCGCCGGAAAAAGTTTTTACGATATGATCGCGCCTGTCCCATAAATCAACTAATTTTAAAACTTCGGGCAGGCGCTCGCTAAAAATCTTTTTATCTACGCCGTATAAATCGGCATGGAAATATAAATTTTCCTCGGCGGTTAGCTTATCGTCCAGCGAAGAATCCTGGAAAACCAAACCGATTGATTTTCTGACCTGGTTTCTCTGCTTATTTACATCAAAACCGTTAATTAAAGCCTGTCCCGAATCGGATTTAAGCAAAGCCGCCAACATGCTTATGGTAGTTGACTTGCCGGCGCCGTTAGGCCCTAAAAAGCCGAAAATCTCGCCTTTTTCAACGGAAAAAGAAATATTATCAACCGCGGTTAATTCGCCGAATTTTTTTGTTAAATTTTTTACTTCTATTATATTCATTTAAAAATTTAATTAAACAACTTATTGCATTATAGCATACTTTGCCGTCGCGCCAATAGTTAAATCAAAATAAAAAAGATCCTTTCGCCGTTTAAGACAATCGGATCTTTGAATTTATTCGGTTAAAAAACTTTTTACGCACCTCCTATTTCATGGTCAGTTTCGTTATTTTTTCCCAAAATTTTTATAACTTCTTCAAAAATATTTTTAGCATCTCCCCTGGCCCAAAACTTATCAGCCGAAATTCCTTTTTTAAGAGCATCGCGTGCGCAATTAATATTGGCTAGAAGGGTAGCCGCTTTTTCTTCCGCGTTTTTGCGGCCGTCGACAGCTTCCGCTTTTTCACACAATAAAATTTCAACCAGGTCGGTTAATTTCAAAATGTCTCTATTTACCGCCGACAACTGCGACTCAAGATCTTTTATTTTTTCGCCGGCCTTTTGCAATCCTTCACAGGTTTCTACCAACTTTTCTTCGGTCTGCGCCAGCTTTTCATTGCCTTCCGAAATTTTTCCATGCAGATAATCAACTTGCGTAATTCCGGCTTTTATTTTACCCTCCGCGATCGTGGCGGCCGTTTTGGCGTTGGCGACAATTGAACTGATTTTTTCCATCTGCTTATCTCCTTTTAATGAATGCTAACGTTATTGTACAGTTATGATATTTTCAATTTGGCTACTTCTTCCAGTATCCCCCTAACTGCTGGCATGAGTAAAAATTTCTCCTCATATCCCGGGATTAACTTCTCTGTCGGGGTTACCGGCGCTTTTTCAATAACTTTAGCAAGCATCTCACGGCATAGTTCTATTGAAGCCCCGCCTTCCAGTCCAGGATAACAATCGTCTATGGCTTTTAGCGCGGCGTTCAGAGTAAACCCCTCTTCGCCAAAAATCTTTTTAAGCATGCCCGCGACATTTAATAAAAGTGTCAACTTCTCTAGCTCATCCATGGCTTCCCCTCCCTAATTAAATTGTTTAAATTTTAATTTTATTCAATTATTAAAGAATATGGTAAATTACCATAAAATAAATTTAAAAGCAAGGGCTTTATTCAGGCGGACCAAAATAGAAAAAGGCGAATCTTGATGGTTTTTTATGGTTACCTTTTGCATGTTATTTATTCTTATCTTCTTTAACTCCCATAACCAAAGCTGCCGCCAAGACGATTATAAAAATTATGCTTCCAAGTATTATCATAAAATTTTATTTACCATTTAACGCTCTTATCCCTTTTGGCTTTTAAAGCTTTTATCCTGCTTTTAGATAAGGAAGTCCAGCTAAGAATGCCGATGGCGGCCGAAACCGCTTCTTTTTCTTCAGCGTTAAGCCAACGCTTTTTTAACAGATTTATTAAAATGGCCAGTGCTTTTTTATCTTCCATAAATTTAAAATAAACTTCTCGGGGAAAATCAGCGGCACCTTTCCAAATCGGCTAAACTTAATGGACAAAGTTCGAACCTCCTTAGGCAAGAAAATTACAAATTTTTAATCCATTTATCCATAATCTGATAAATCTCTTCAAGGTATTTTTTATCTTTAAAAGCATGGCATGCGTCTTTAATTATATTTAGCTCTCTTCTGCCCGGTAACTTTTCGTATAATAATTTTTGCTGATTCAAGGGCGTGGTCTCGTCCTTGTCGCCGACGATTAAAAGCACGGGCATAGTTAACTTATAAGCTTCGGATAATAAATCGTATTTTCTTCTGTCTAAAACATGTTGCCATTTTAATCTTTTAGTTATTCCTGGCATACTTAAGCTCGCCCACTCTCTAACGCCTTTTTTCTCCCAGTCTTTGGCTATCATTTTAAATTCAGTTGTCTCTTCTGATAATTTTCCCGACACCACAGTGGAAATAGGCGCCAGGGCTTTCACTCTTCCCGGATATTTCTCGGCGAAATAAGCTACGCACATCGAGCCCAGACTATGACCGCACAAAATAAACGGCTCCTGATAAAAATTTTCCTTGCTTGCCCAGCTAATCACATCTTCCAAGTCTTCATAATAATTTGTGAACGTCGCATCTTCTATCTTCCCGTCGCTTTCGCCAGAAGAATTGGTTGTATCAAACCTGATTGCCGTATAACCATTTTCCTTAAAAACTTGGGCAAAAGTTTTAATTTGTCTTAAATCTTTATTGCTGGCGTTTCCGTGCATAACGAACGCCAAGCCTTTTCGCTTTTCGGCTTTTTCCAATAAAACAACAACATTCTGATTTTTACGATTTTTTATGGTAATTTTCTGCATATTTTATTTAATCTTATACATCCCCGCATGCCCTGGAATTATCCAGTCGGACGACTCTAGAACTACTTTTCTGCTTTGCTTTAACTTTTCTTTATCCGTGGCATATTCGTCGTCTACCGGAAAATCTCTTTTCCAAAAAACATCGCCACAAACAGCAACGACGCCATCGCTAGTCTTAACTAAAAGAGTTAAACCGTCGTAGCTGTGGCCTGGCGTTTTTATTATTTTAATATCTTCACTAAATTGTTCTTGCCAGTCCTCTACCATATTTTTATCCCATAGTCCGTAAAATTCAAGAGTTTTAGCTTCTGGGAACATGCCAATATTTCTGTAATGATCAATATGAGAATGAGTTATAAATACAATATTTATATCATCAACGGATAACCCTTCTTCTTTTAATTTGTCAGCCAGCATCTTTTGATTTTCCAAAACGCCGGGATCAACAATAATTTTATTATTTCCGTCTCGGATTAATGTAATTGTCGGAGTGGTTTTTTCTCCGCCGAAATCCGCCGTGGTATAGCCTTCAATTAAAATTTTAACTTCTGCCATAAAATTTTATGGTTATTTTGCTCTATTATCTCTTATTATAATTTTCAAACAATTTTTTCAACATTTTATATTCGGCTTCGGCTAATTTTTTAGCTTTGGGTAAAATTTGTATATCGCGCCAATCTCTTTTTAGCTTGGCTAAATCATCTTCTACCATTTTCTCTAAAGAATGTCTCGGGTGAAATTTAAAATAGGTGAAATAAAAAATACTGCCATAATGCGATAAAGTGTCGGCGACCGCCACGATTTTTTCTTCTAATGTCCGAACTGGATATTGCTTATTATTTCTATGTCTTAAAATACAATTTTTTATATTTTCTGTTTCTTTTTTCTCTAAATTATATTTAAGCAAAAATTTTTCCGCGATTTTCGCTCCGTTGACATGATGCAATTTTTTAACTTTTAATATTTCTATATCGTTTTTGGCATAATAATGAGCTATATCATGCAACCAGCAGGAAATTAAAACTATTTCATAATTCGCTCCTTTATACATTTTTAGCAATTTTTCCGCGTATTTAATAACTTCTTTTTGATGCATTTCATAAAACCACATCCAGCCGTTTCTACCGGCAATTCTTTGAATTTCCGCCTTCGAATCTTTGATTATTTTTTTGAAGGTTGAATTTGTCATAAAATACCAGCTGCGGGACTTGGATTCGAACCAAGATACTCGCCTCCAGAGGGCGATGTCTTACCATTGGACGATCCCGCAATTATATAAACAAAGCCGAAATAAAACCAATTATGCCTAAAATCAAGCCGATTAAAGCGCCCTTGGTCGGCAACTGCTGGAATATTAAATAATTTAAAACCGGTTCAATCACTAAAATTGAAGTGACGGAAACGGCGCTGACAATCCAAATGTTTTTAAAGCCTCTATAGCCCATTATATAGCCGGACAA
This sequence comes from Patescibacteria group bacterium, assembly GCA_041662965.1. Classification (NCBI taxonomy): domain Bacteria; species Patescibacteria group bacterium. The sequence continues at coordinate 53,098 of JBAZRI010000005.1, forward strand.
TAAAATAGCGCCGCCGATAAAAATCGCGGCAATGCTTTTTAAAAAAGCCTGCTGAAACGTAAAATTTCCCGAATAGATTTTAGCGCCGCTGATTTCAGCGTAAATCATTACGGCTTCGCCGATGATAATTAATGCCAAAGCTAATAATTTTATAGTCAGTGAACTCATAGCAACGAAACTTAACTTACAATCTTCCCGCCGAAAGTTTTTAATAAATTATCAATCATATTCCCCTGCTCGCCCTGCGCCGGTTCAGCTTCTTTTTTTATAACCAATGGCTCGTCGGAGACTAATTTATTGGCCGCCACTTCCAGATTTTCGTCAATAACCGCTTCAATCGTCACCGGCGCGCCGTAAACCTGATGCAAAACTTTTTCTATAATATTTTTGATGGCGATTTCGCTGACGCGGTCTTTATGAAATTTATATTTAAAAGCTAGACAAAGCTGGTTGCCGCTTAAGTTGCGCGGCTGGCAGACGCGCAAGATAAATGATAAAGAATGGTTATACTGCTTGACTTTGGCTAAAACTTCGTTCCATTTTTCCTGGATTTGGCTGTCGCTGAATTGTACCGGCTCGCCGGCGCTAACTGCTTTGTCCGCTTCCGTTTTAACCGCTACGGTTTGGCTTTTCGGCTGATTAAACCTTGAGCCGGCCGAAAAACTCGGGCTAGCGCCGAGCGGGCTCCTAACCGCCGCGGCCGCGGTGCAAATTTCAGCGATCGCCATTTCTAAAGATAACTGCTGGATAAAATCAGCTTTTATCTCGCCGGAAACTTTAATGAATTTTTCCAAAAGCTTTAAAGCCTGCTCAACGGTTAAATCCTGGGCTAATTTGTTTATTTTCAGCTCAAGCGTTTCGCCAAGCTCCAGCGATAATTTATTTATTAAGCTCGGGCTTATTTTCATGAGCATAAGCTTGCGCAAAACTTCAATCGTATCTTTAACGAATATTTTAAGGTCAACGCCGTCGTCCATTAATTTATTTACGAGCCTGATGCCGCCGGCCGCGTCTTTCTTTATTAAAAAATCCAGTAAATTTATAACTTCATTTAAATCCGAGCGCGGGATTATTAAATCAGCTTCGGCCTGCGTTACCTCGGCGCCGCCGATGGAAATAATCTGCCCTAATAGGCTTTCCGCGTCGCGCATATAGCCGTCGGAGTGGCGGGCGATAGCTTCTAAAATATCTTTGCTAATTTTTATTTTTTCCGCCTGGATTATATAGGTTAATTTTTTAACCGCGTCGTTAACGCCGATTCTTTTAAAATCAAAGCGCTGGCAGCGCGAAATAATCGTGGCCGGAACTTTATGCGCTTCGGTCGTGCATAAAATAAATACTACGTTGGCCGGCGGCTCTTCAATGACTTTGAGTAGCGCGTTAAAAGCCTGGGCGGACAGCATATGCACTTCGTCTATGATAAAAACTTTATATTTTGACCTTGACGGCGCGACTCTGGCGCTCGCGATTATGTTATCGCGGACATTATCCACGCCCGTGTTTGAAGCCGCGTCAATTTCAATGATATCTAAAGCTCGGCCGGCGGTAATTTCTAAGCAGCTTAAGCAGGTATTGCAAGGATCGGCCGAATCTTTCTTACGCTTTTCGCAGTTAATTGATTTGGTAAAAACTCTGGCTAAAGTGGTTTTACCGACGGCGCGCGGTCCGCAAAAAAGATAAGCATGGGCGATTTTGCCGGTCTTTATTTCCTGCTCTAAAGTTATTTTTATGTGATTTTGCCCGACCGCTTCGCTAAAATTCTGCGGCCGGTATTTTCGGTATAAGGTAGACATGCTTTTATATTAACTCATTTGGCTTAAAAGGCAAGTTCGTGAATTTTGCCAAATAAAAATTTCCAATTTCTAATTTCCAATTTCTAAACAATGCTTCAATTTCTTAATTTTAAAATTAAAAAATTAAAAATTCATTGAAAATTGAAAATTGAAAATTGAAAATTTTAAAGACTAAAAAATAAATTAAATGTTTTGTTTCGCCCGTTATCCGTCCATCATTATTCTTTCTGCCTAACCACATTCTCCACCGCCGCCCATTTTGACTCGCCGTTTTTCGGCACAAGTATAACGACTTCGTCCCCGCTTTCGCCTTTATAATAGGTTACGCTGGCGGTTAAGAGCCGCCACTTTTTTCCGTCGGCCAAAGCGAAATATTCGCCGGCCGTGGAGCGTTCCAGCGTACCGACCACGCGGGCCCGTTCAATCGGCCCGATTTGCTTATAGACGAAAGTGCCGGTCGCGGTTATGGTAAGTTTTAAAATATCGCCTTCAACCAATTTTGACTTGGAAGCGTAATTGGCCGGCACGCTGTATTGCTTGCCGTCCGGGCCGATCATATTTTCCCCGTCAAACACGCCTTCAATCACGCGGGCTTCGCCTAAACTTTCTTCGCCCGAGTCAAAATTATCATCGCTTAGCTGGGCGATGCTGATAGCGGATTCGTCTTCCGGGGATAAGCTGCCGGACAGAAGCTGGATTAAACGTTCGTTATTTTCCTTAATATTTATGAGCAGCTTTTTCGCTAAAACCATTTTTGATTTAGCGATAGTGATGTTTTCTTCTTTAGCCGGCCGTTTAGGCGGATCCGTGCTTAAATATTCTTTAATTTCCGGATTTTCGGCTTCATTTTCTAAGTCCAAATCATCGTCTATGTTTTTATTTTGGTTTGGCATAAATTTTTGTTTTTAAGTTTTAATTATACTAATCTTAACTAAAAACATCAATTTTGTAAAGCTATCATAATTTTTTCGCCCGATTCATAATTTCCGCTTCTATTATATTCCGGTCCTGCCCGTATTTAAGCCGGGAGAGGGATTTAATTTTAGCCGTTAAATCTTCCCGCTTGATTCCGGGCAAAGGCCAAATCGTGGACATGGAGAATGGCCGTGTCGCCGTATTATCTACCAATAATTTAACATAAGCCGTGTATTTTTCAATATTGATTAAATCATACTGGTTAAAGACTGGCGCGAATTCTTTAGCCATGGTTTCCGCGTCTTCCGAGCCGATTTTAAATAGGAGCCAAGTGCCGACGTTGCCGAAAACCGCGTTCTTAATGGAAGTGTCTTGATTTTTTACCAGCTGGCCTAAATATTGGTGCGCGATTATTAAATTCAAGTTATATTTTCTGGCTTCGCTTAAGATGGAATTAACCGAATCGGTGGTAAAATTTTGGAATTCGTCAATGTATAAATAAAAATCCACTCTTTTTTCTTGCGGCTGGTCGGTGCGCGATAAAGCCGACATTAAAATTTTTCCGACCAGTATCATGCCTAAAAGATGGGCGTTCATCTCGCCGATTAGGCCTTTGGATAAATCCACTAGCAGGATTTTTTTTGTATCCATAACGTCGCGCAGATTAAACGAACTATTCTGCTGGGCGATTATCGGGCGCATGGTATCGTTGGAAATAAACGAAGTCAATTTTGAGGTAATATATGGCACGACATTAGCTAAAGCCGCTTCCCCGCCGGCTTTTTCCGCTTCTTTGCGCCAAAAATCAACCACGGTCGGGTCTTGGCATTTTTCCAATTTCATTTTCCTGAATTCCGGATCGGCTAAAACTTTCGGAATTTCCATTAAAGTTGAACCGCTCCCTGGATCGCTCATAACCAGGAGCATGGCGTTTCGCATGTACTGCTCAAAAATCGGCCCGCCGGTAGCTTTCAGGTCGTATAATTTATCAAAAATCTTGATCATTTCATTAATGACAAAAGTTTTTTGCTCCGGATAGCGCGGGTCAAATTCCAATAAATTTAAAGCTAGCGGCCGCTCGGTATCGGCCGGCGCGAATAAAATCACGTCATCAGCGCGCTCGGGCGGAATGCGGCTTATTATGTCATTAACTAAATCGCCGTGCGGATCAATCACGCAGACACCTTCGCCGTTAATGATATCTTGAATCGCCATGGAGGCGAGCAGAACCGATTTGCCCACGCCGGATTTACCGATGACATAAGTATGCCGGCGCCGGTCTTCGCGCTTCATTTTTATTTCCGTGGTTACGGAGCGATAAATATTTTTGCCTAAAATTATCCCCTCGCCCGGGATATTAGACGGCGCGGACGAATATTTGGCCATGAGCCAGCGGATATTCGGCGTTTCCGCACTGGCTAGAGGCGGATGATAAAGCGAGGCCAGCTCTTCGGTATTTAAAATAAAGCCTGCGCTTGGCTTAAAACGCCGGTAAATAAAATCTTTAACTAAAAATTTTTGGATGTAATTATTGTAAAAAGGGATTTTATTGGTAAAAACATTGCCGTACTGGTAATAATTATACTGACTGAAAACGCCGATCATATTATTTAAAAAAACTTTGGCGCGGATTGAATCTCGGGCGCTGGCCACCAGCCTGATATTGACATCCAGCCCGGCCTTGGAATTTTTTTCTTCAATCAGCTTTAAAACTTCCTGCTCCATGGCGGTTAAGCGGTTTTCCTTTTCCGGCTTATTGGCTTGCGCGTTCGGCTTGGCGGCGTTGATTAAATCGCCGAAAAATGACAAAGCTTTAGAGAATAAGCCGGACGATAAAGCCTCGGATAATTTTTTACCCTGGTTGACCGCCGAAACCACCCGGTTGACTTTATTATGCCAGCCCGGGCGGGAGCTCCTGACGACGTATTGGATGGCCAGGCTTTCTTCTTCGCCCAGCTTTGACATGGCGTTAACCAAAGAATTTAAAGGGTCGGCCTCCATTTTATTGTAAGTTTTCAAAGGAAAAATAAAGCCGCGCTTAGGCTTGATAAAGCCGGCGATGGTTCGTCCGCGAGGGCTGAAAATATTATAATCTTCCGCCTCTTCTAGGACCGCTTCCGGATAATAAGCCTGGATTTGCTGTTCAAGATAGCGGCCCATAGCGCGGGGCGCGACAACGTAAAAAGAAATAAATTTATGGTCGGCTACGATTTCAAAGGAAAAATGGTCGTTCCGGCCGAGTAGCCAGGAAAAATTTTTATGCCATTCTTGAGCTTTAAGGCCGCCGATGGCTTTAAAAATAGTTTCGCCCCTGGAAATTTCTTCGCGCAAATGCTGAAGATAATTCTGGGTATTTTGCTGCTCTTTTTCGTTGGGCTTTTCCTTGGGCACGCGTAAAAGATAAATTACGTGGTCATGGTATTTTGAATTTAAAGCCAGCCATAAAATAATTTTTCTGGCGATAAAAAACAAAATAACAAATAAAGCGGCCACTAATAAATAAACCAGCCAGCCGTCGATATTAACGCTTAAGCTCACGTCATTGATAATTTTAGTGTTTTGTCCGGATAGCCCGTAGTCCATAAATATCCGTCATTGCGGGCTTGACCCGCAATCCAGAAACTCATTTGTAACGCCAAAACCTGGATTCCGGCTCGGAGGCCGGAATGACAAAAAAAATTTACTTATTTATTTTCATTTTTCATTTTCATAATCTCATCCGCCTTAATCTTGGCTTCTTGCTCTAAAAAATATTTATTCACTCCGGGTATGAGCATCAGCCATTTTTTAATCAGCTTGATGATATCGCCGATATTCACTTTAGCCTTGCTTAAAAGCTGGTTGATTTTTCTGGCGGTCTCTTCTCCGGCTTTTTTAAACTCTTGGCGCTTGGCCGGAGTTAAGCTTAAATAAATGTCCGCCAGGCCTGAAACCAAAATATTCTCCACCTGCTTCTGCCGTCTGGCCGCCGGAGCGATAATACCGGTCGCCGGTGCGATAACGGCCGCGGGCCGGTTTTCCGCCTGCGCGATTTCACTTGCTACCGTTTGCCTGGATTGCTCCAGATTATTTATTTTTTCTTCGCTGCCAATCCGCTCCAGGCTTTGTTTTAATTTATCGCCATCAACCAAAGGCTTTTCATTTAACGAAAGCTTTTCTCCGCTCGCTATCTCCGGTTTAATATCCGCCATATGATTAAAAAATTACTTGTTTAGAAGTAATGATATTATAACATAAAATAATAAAAAATTAAAATCGCCAAACATATTTCCACATTTCCATAAAATTATGCTATAATAAAACCAACTAAATCTCTTATCAATATTCCCATGCCAAAATTCAAAAAAATTTCTAAAAACATCCAGCAAGTTACCATCGCTAATCCGCAAAAAACCCATTCAATTGACTGGATAAACATTAATAATGCCGGTAAGGCGGAAATTGAATTTTTGAGAAAAAAATATAATTTTAAACTGTCCCAGCTCGCCGCTTCCTCGGCCAAATCAAACTCCCAAAGGCCGATTATCGCCCGCGAACCGAATTATATCTTCATGATCTTGCACTTTCCGGTCATGGCTAATTATCCGAGCGACAAGCCAGAAAACAACGGCCGGATTATGGCCGCGGAAATTGAATTCTTCATCGGCCATGGCTTTTTAATAAGCTTGCCGAGCGCGCCGATTGAGCCCTTGAATGATTTTTTTAATTTATGCAAAAAGGATTCGGGGTCGCTCCTGTCTTACGAATTTGAATCTTCGGCCATTTTGCTTTATGAAATTTTAAACAAACTGCTTAAATACAGCTACATACTTTTAGATAATAACAGCATCGCCATAGCGCGCGCCGAGCAGATTATCTTAAGCGAAGACCAAAAAAAATCAGCCGCCTTGATTTTTAACCTAAGGCACAACCTGATTAATACCCGCAAAATCATGCAAAACCATAAAAATATCATTAAACAGCTGATGGCCATGGAATCAAGCATTATTCCGCGGGAACACTTAAAAAAATATTACGGCGAGCTGATTGAACAGACGAAAAATATTTGGGAAACTTTAGAAAACCAGCGGGAGATGGTTGAAGTGCTCCATGATTCTTACGAATCAATAGCCAATTACCACTTAGGCAATATTATGAAAACTTTGACTATTTTTTACGTGACTTTCTCCTCCTTAACTCTGATCGCCGCGATTTTCAGCATAAAAGCCGATCAGGGCATGCCCTTTATCAATTACCAGAATAACTTTTGGATAATTTTGGGCATCATGGGCCTGGCCGGGCTATCCATGCTGCTACTATTTAAAAAGAAAAAATGGCTGTAGATTTCACAGCCAACTGCACCTAACACAAAAATCCGACTGCTGTCGGATTTTTTAAATTAAAAAAAATTCAAAATCACCCGGGGGTTCGGGGGTTGGAGTTGGCGCCAAGGCTTACAGCAGGAAGATAAATCAATAAGATAGCCAACCTGCCTGCCGGCGAGGCAGGTCGGAAACCCCCGAGACTTTTTGCTTACTTTTTAGTCATAAAAAGTAAGTCCTAGCGAAGCGTTAACTGAACATGATGTATCACTAAAAGTTATTTTTATTTTAAAACCTTTTTAATATCCTCTATATTTTCCACTTTAACTAATTCCTGCCTTAACTTGCCGGCATTAGGCAGCCCGGACACATACCAGCATAAATGCTTGCGCATTTCAATTATCCCCTGCTTGCCTTTTAACTTATAGGCTAGTTCCGCGTGCTTTAAAGCTGTTTGAAAAATTAATTTTTTTGTTATGGGTTGCGAGTTATGAGTTACGAGTTGCGAGAAAATCCACGGCCTGCCTAAGGCGCCCTGGCCGATGCCTAGGCCGTCCGCGCCGGTTTTATTCAACAGTTCTTCGGCGCTAGCTCGGTCTTTAACTCCCCCGTTGGCTAAAATAATCCCTTTGAAATATTTTTTAGCCTGCCTAATTATTTCCCAGTCCACGCTGCCGCTATGTCCTTGCGCCAAACTCCTGCCATGAATCATGACAGCGGCTACGGGCAAATCTTTTATGCTTTCCAGAAAATCCAAAGCCGTTATCCGTCCAACCACTGAACGGCATTTTATAGACACCGGCAAATCAGTATTTTTTATTACCGCTTCAATAATTTTACGCGCTAATTTTAAATCGTTCATCAGTGCGGCGCCGGCTCCCTGTCTCGCCACTTTTTTTACCGGACAACCGAAATTTATGTCAATACCGTCAGGCTTAATCTTTCCGGTAATAAATTCAGCGGCTTGCGCGAAGTGCTCCGGCTTGCCGCCGAACAGCTGTATCACGAACGGCCGCTCTTTTTTATCAAACTTCATTAATGCTAAAGTTTTCTTAGAATTATAAACGATAGCCGTGGCGCTGATCATTTCGCTGTAAACAACGTCGGCGCCGAATGATTTGCAGATTTGCCGAAAGGCCGAATCCGCTACTCCGGCCATAGGCGCCAAAGCATAAATTGGTTTTTTTATTTTTGATTTATCCTGCGTAGCCTTGGCGAAGGAGGACCAAAAATTTTTTACCCTATTGGAAGCAATATTTTTTTGTTTAACCATATAATTTGAAAATTTGATGATTTTGTGATTCAACTATTTTATATTTTAATTCTAACGGGGTGAATAAAAAATGCGCGCCGTTTCTGATTAAGAAGCAGCGCGCGGTTGATAATTACTCCTCATCCCCCTCTTCGTTTTCAGGGCGCGAGTGCCGTGCTTGGTTAAATGCTTCTACAAATGGGACGGTACAAACAGTAATTAAAAAAACTGCCGCAATATATTCCCAGATACCTGTTCTGCTTAAAAAATTCATAATTGCTTCCATGAGCACTCCTCCTTTTATTTTTTCGTAATTCTTTGTCCGTTTTTAGTATCTTCAATATTATAGCCTAATTTTTCAATTTGCCAGCGCAGTTTATCCGATTCTTCAAAATTTTTATCTTGCCTGGCTTTTTCTCTGGCTCTGATTATTTTCTCAATTTCAACCGGAACTTTTTCTTCTTTTAACGCGCCGGCCAAGCCCAACCCTAAAACTTTATCAAAATCTAAAATCGTCGCTAATTTTTCCTCGTCTTTAATCTCTGACTTTAAAACTTCTTGGATTATAGCTAGCGCTTGCGGCGTATTTAAATCATCGTTAATCGCCCGCGAAAACTTTTCTTTAAAATTAGAATTTATACTTGCTACTTTATACTTTATACTTTTAACTTTTAACTCTTTTAGCTGATTATATAAATGTTTTAATCCTTCCGTTGCCGCCCCTAGCGCCTCCCAGCTAAAATTCATTACTTTGCCATAGCCGGTTTGTAAACATAAAAATCTAAAGGCTAAAGGGCTGATTTTCTTTTCTGCCAAATCTTTAAGCGTATAAAAATTATTAAACCGTTTGCTCATCTTTTTTCCATCCACTAACAAATATTCATTATGCAGCCAATAATTTACCGGCCTTTTGCATTTATATCCGATGACGCTTTGGTGTATTTCATTTTCATGATGAGGAAATTTTAAATCAACGCCGCCGGTGTGAATGTCAAAAGGCATGCCTAACTCGGCCTGGCCCATGGCCGAGCATTCAATATGCCAGCCGGGCCGACCGGGTAATTTTTGCCCGTCAAGCTCAAACTGCCATGACGGCTCCCCTTGTTTTTGCCCTTTCCATAAAACAAAATCTTGAACATTGTCTTTTTCATATTCATCGCTGTCTATCCTAGCGCCTGATTTTAATTTTGAGACGTCAATATCAACTAATAAGCCGTATTTGTGTTTCTGGCTGTATTTAACTACGTCAAAATAAACCGAACCGTCTTTTATGTAAGCTAAGCCGGATTTAAAAATTTTCGCGACTAACTCCTGCATTTTTTCAATATATTCAGTCGCTCGAGTTATTTTAATCTGCTGTTTTTCAATATTTAATTTTTCCAAATCCTGCCAAAAATAATTTTCAAATTCAGCCGTAAATTTTTTTAAAGCTTGCATCGGGGGCATGTCCGGATATTTTATTTTTGAATCCCTGATGGTTTTATCGTCAACGTCGGTAATATTCATAACCCATTTAACTTTTTTTTCGCCAAAATTATATTTTAAAACTCTATTTAAAATATCGGCAAAAACATAAGCCCTTAAATTGCCGACATGGGCGTAATTATAAACCGTGGGCCCGCAAGTATATAATCCGACTGCCCCCTGTCCTTTATAAGGAGAGGGTCGGGGTGAGGTTTTAATCGGCTTGAATTCCTCTCTTTTGCGGCTAAGCGTATTGTATAAAAATAGTTTATTCATAATTTTGCCCCCTTTATTAAAGGGGGTTAGGCCGCGCCCGCAACGCTTCGCTTGCGAGGCGGGCGGGGGGATTTTACCTTGTTTTTATTCTACCCCACCGCCCTTTTTTAGGCAAGAAAAAGCCGTACGGAAATTAAATCTTCCGTACGGCCGTATAGGTGGAGTTACTTTATTTTTCAATATACTCCACATTCGTAACTTCATTATACTCCGGTATTTTTGCCTCGGGCACGGAGTGGACTTTAAAGGTTGCTAACTCCTCTGCCCTTTTTAGTAAAAAATTCGGTAAAAACCCGACATATATCGGACTGTTCGGATCTTTATCATATACCGACAAGATACTTGGCTCATCGGCGCCTTTTAAATAATATGCTCGATCAAATTTATAAGTTGTTCCCGGCTTTAATTCATTGAAGGGCACCAATTTGCCAAATTTATTATTTTGGCTAATTAATATCCCTGCTATAAAAGCCCCGGCCGCCGCACAGATGGTTGGAAAAAAAATTAAGAAGGGATTAATAGTTTCTGATGCCGAATTAACTAAAATTGACATCAATACTATACCAATAGCCATAAGAATCGGAACTGCTAAACATAATATCTTTACCCCACCGGATAATTTTATCATTCTTTCCTCCTTTTTTGCCTTATCGGCGTTTTTATGTTTATAATAGCTTGTTATTTAAAAAGACCGCGCATTACTTTTCACAATTTCGCCCGCAGTTAGTATTACGTACGGGCAAAAAGTAAAAATTAATATGTTGTTATATTATTGATTGGGCTAAATTTATGAAATTTTCGTGAGATTACTGCAGTTAGGCTTGGAAAAATTGTTTTTATCGCGCATACGAAATTGTAGCGACCGCAGGGAGCCCAAATTTCGTCTAAGCAAAAAAAACAATTTTTCCAAGCCTAACGTATAACTACAATATTATTTCAATTTTCCTACCGCTTATTTTTGTATCCCCGCCTCCTCAGTGAAATATGCTCTGCATTTCACGGGGCTAGCCGCGGGGATGACAAAAAATATATATTACAAATACTTCTCCGGATCTACGCTCGCGCCATTTAGCAATACTTCAAAATGCAGATGCGCTCCGTTGGTATATGGTCCGGCGCCGGGCGTACCCGGCTTGCCGCCCGATAAGCCGATAATACCGCGCTGTTTAACCTGGTCGCCGACTTTAACGTCAAGGTGCGATAAATGGGCGTATCTGGTTATTAGGCCGTTGCCGTGGCTGATGGCGATATAACTCGCCTGATCGCTTGAGCCGTCGACAACTTCAATGACCGTGCCGGCGCCGGCCGCCTTGACCGAAGTGCCTTGGGATACGGCTATGTCTATGCCCGTATGTTCGCCGACAGAATCTTTATAAGGATAATTAGTGTCATGCCAGCCGTAAGTTATGGCGCCGCTAACCGGCTTAATAAACGTTTTCGCCGTACCATTATTAGGCTGGCCGTTATCTTCGCTGGCGCCGGTAGCGATGGTGAATTTATAGCTGTCAGTCGGGTCGCCGTTGATAAGCGCGCTGACTTTTGAAGATTTGCCTCGCGCCTTAAAATCGCTGAAATAAATATCCATATTTTTATCGGCGATTAATTCGCTGGTTTTAACATGGACATCAAAGACGGCTTCTTCTCCGGCCTTAACTACAAAGCCGCCTAAGCTGATTTTATTGGCGCCGGCTACCGGCCGGGTAATCGTACTGCCGGCGGTTTTTTGCTTATCGCGATTAATTACTTTTAAATTGCTGTAGCCTAAGCTATAGGTTAATTCCCGGTCAGCCGAATTAATGGTAATTGACTCTAACTTTAAATCTTCAATGCCTGAATTTTTAACTTTAAAGCCGGCGACGACATTGTCATTTTCGCCCTTGGTTACGAAGCCTTCGGTAACTTTGGTAATCTCCGCCGAGGCCGGGCCGAAAGCGGTCTTATGGCTGTTAACATTTAAATTATTAACCACAGCCGGTATTAAAGAATTATTGTTAACCGCGGCTAAATTGCTGATCGCCAACTGGACTTCCGAAGCTTTAAGGTCGGTTTCCGTATCGGCGTAAACTTTTATTTCCGCTCTGGCGCCTGACTTTAAAATATATTTAAAGCCGGCGGCGGTTAAGTCATTTGAATAAGGATTTTTAATCTCTTTAATTTTGGTTGAACCGATATAAAACTTTAAATTGCTGAAGCCGTTGTCAAAAGAAATCACGCCCGAGCTAGCGCCGCCGCGGGCAAAAGTCAAATCGGTTATTTTAGTATCGCCGCCGGCCGCGCCCTCTACGATAAAGCTGGCGATCTTAATATTTTTTTGCCCCTTGATAAAAGCCTGATCGCCTAAGTCATTATTAGGATAAAGATAAAGGCTGGATTTACTGATCATTAATTTAGCGCCGGCGATATTAACCGTATCGGAGAAGGAAGCGCCGCTCCCAATGCTATAATCAAGGCTGTTTAAAATTATTTTGTAATAGCCGCCGTTGGACACGCTCTCCGGCACCTTAGTGACTAAAGCAACAACTAAATTTTGCTTGGCCGCTAAATTCAGTTCGCCTAAATCAACGCTAGCTTTGCCGTTATTAAATTCATCGCCGTCAAAATTATCATAAACTTCGCCGCTATTATAATTAACCAAGTAGATAACCCCGGTTAAATTAGGCGAGGCGCTATTTTTTTCCAAACTAAAAGTCAAGCGATTTAAGCTTATTTTTTGGTTATTATTCCTGATTTCAAAATTGCCGATAATTACGCCGGTCTGCTTGGTGAAAACTTTATTATTGGCCTTTAGCTCTTTGGCCGTAACGCCGACCGCTTCCCTTTTAATGGTTATATTTTCTTCAAGATTGGCTATACTGACATACAAGCTATAGTTTCCCTGGGAGCTTAAAACTTTAGCTTCTTTAAGATAAAGATTGATCAGCTTGCCGTCGCCGCCGATAACATCGGCGGAAACGGTGAAAGTTTCATCGCCGCCTTTTTTGATTTTATAATTGTTTAATTTAAAAACTATTTCCTTATCGCCAGCCGCTTCGGAAACGGTAGAAATAATTTGGCCGGCTTTATTTTTTAACTTGAAGTTATTTAAACTGGGCACGATAACCTTGCTCTGATTGGAAAATTTTAATTCTTTGACGAAAACATCGGATCGGCTGGAAGTTTCAGCTAAATTGAATTTACCGATATTTTTTTCCGTTGAGCCGATAATCGCCTGATTATTATTAATGCCTAAAGACTGCTCGCTAACGGCAACGCTTTCTAAAACTCCGACTCCGGAGATAAGCTTAAAGGTTTCTCCGGCTAAAGGAAAGGCGCCTAAAGCTTTGGCGCCAGTAATACTCGCGGCCTGGCTGATAACGACCGAGAAGGCCTGATTAGCAACCTCGGCCGAGTTATCGTTAAAATCTACATAAACTTTTAATTTTTTGGTTTCACCCGAATTAATAACCATCGGCTTATTCGTAAAATTAAAAATCGCCTGCCTGCCATGCAACCTAAAATAAGCCGGATATTCAATATCGCTTTCATCGGTTAAATAAAATTTTTTGATTACTTCTTGATTAAAAAAGCCTTTTAAATCTAAAACCAAATTTGTAATTTCCACCTGTCGGCCGTCAGCTTTTAAATTAAAAACAGCCGTTAAATTATCTTGCGTGCCAATAGCCAAATAATCAGGCCCCGGACTGGAAGCGTCTAAAGCAACCGACAGCGGATTATCGCTATAATCTCCGATTGCGCCGGCGGCTTTGAAGTCGGCCGTATCATATTCGGCTAAGTCGGCCTGGGCGATTGTTACGATGTCCGGCCATTTAAAGCCTGAATCAATAAACTGCTGGGCCGATTCAATTACGGCTTTCCGGCCGTTAGCAATATAATAAACGGCTTTATCGTTACCGGCTTTAACCAGTTTAACTTCCGGCCATTTATTTAATTCCGCCTGGCTGATAACTTTAATATCGCTCCATTTATTGCCATAAGCTAAAAAGGCCTTAGCGCTTACATAAGATTTTTTAACTCCGCGCGCGTGATCTAAATAATATACCGTTGGATTATCGGCAGTTTTAACCTGTTTAATTTCAGAATTGACGCCATAAGCCGCCCCGGCGATTTGCGCGTTAATAGCTAAACAACCGATAATAACAGTAATAATTACGGCAAAAATGAATAATTTTTTAGCTAATATTAAAGTATTAAACATATAATATAGTTATAAATTTAAATAACTTATTACTATATCATATATTGAACATTATGTCAAATAACTAGCGAACAAACCGTTTGCCGGCCTTGCGAGCGGGCATATAATTTTTAGCTTGAATTTGCCGTTAAAAAAACGGCATGTTTGAGCCGTTAGGCGAGTTTGCCGTTTTTAGGCAAATTAAAGCGGCCCAGAGGCAAAAATTATTCTAAACGCGAACAAGGCTGGCAAACGGCCAAACTAAAAAATCCTCCGATTAAGGAGGATCTAAAAATTAACAATAATTTTTATCAGCTCAATCCGACCTCGTCAATCACCACCATTTTTCTGCCGTCTAAAATACCGTAGAGAAATATATCGGTAATATCGCGGCGGTATTTAAATTCTTGGCTGTCAAAAACCGTGAAATTAATTTCTTTGCCTAGCTCAACTTCCAATTCCCCGATTAGCTTTACCAGCTTAATCTTATTAATTTTTCCCACAATCAGTATATCAATCAAGGTATTGGGGTTATTGACGAAAATACCGGTTAAAACCAAAAGTTTTACTTTGCCGATAGAGTTAAGTTTTCGCACGAAATCTTTTTCGTATAAAATCTGCGCTTTAACGATTAAAGCCTTAATCTCGTCGAATAAAACAAAATTAGGATTGGCGCGGAAATATTTTTTCTCTTGTCCTCCGGAGCCTTGGCACAGGGGGGCTTGACCGCCGGCCGCTTCCTTGGCGCCTTTCCCCTCTTCTTCATTTTTCATATCTGACGTTAAAATGCCGAACTTTTCCAAATTCTCAAGTTCCCGCCTAACCGAATTAAGCTGAAGCTTAAGATCGCGAGATAATTGCCTGATATAAAATTTCTCCGTAGGATTTAAGAGAAACAGCTTTAATATTTTAACTCTGGCGTTTGAGCCGAATAATTTTTCTAGCATATTTTAAATTATTACTGCGGTTTATCTTAACTAATATCCATTATTCTCTTTTCTCTGAATTTATTGTATAATAAACTTATCATTTAGTCAAAGCTAATGTTTTTCAATGTTAGTTTAATTTTTGTTTATAATTATGAATTACAAAATAGCCCAATTCATCATAACTCCCGGCCAGCGCCATGAGCTAATCCATGAAATTTATATCGCCCAGCCGGACGCCAATAAAGAAGCTTTAGCCGGAAAACTGTTTGCTTTGATTGAGATTGAAGCAAAAAAAGCCGACAGCCTTAAAATCATTAATTTTTTAATTAACACCCTTAACCATAATTATTACCAAAACGAAAAAATGATCCTGCGCGAACGGGTTTCGAGCATTAAGATAGAGCATATCTTTGAATCGGCTTTAGCTAAGACTAATAAAAAATTAGCGGAATTTTTACAAAGCGAGAAAATTAAATTAAACCCCGGTCTGGCCAATATTACCATCGGCGTAATCTATAACGACAGCTTGCATTTTTCCAATTTAGGAAAAAATAAAGCTCTTCTGGTCTATAAAAGTAAAGCCGAAGACAGCGCCAAATATAAATTAGCCGATATCACCGAGCAGACGGACAAAGGAGAAGCGAAAAAACCAACGAATTTAATCAAGCTATTTTCTAACGTCACGAGCGGCGCTTTGCCCCGCGGCGGCTATTTTATTTTCACTAACGAAACGTTTTCCGAATACCTTTCAGCCAAGCAGATTATCAGCATTATAACTACCCTGCCCCCGGCCAGCGCGGCCGAGCAAATTAAAAATACGCTAAGCAAAATCAACGCTTACGTGCCTTTTCTGGGAATTATCATAAAAAATACCGCTGGCCTGGAAATGCCGGAAATAAAAATCAAAGCGCCGGCCGCCTCGACTAAAATTTCCATTGAAAACTTAACCGCCACGGAAGATCAGACTGAAAAATTACTTACTCCTTCCGGGCTGATTAACGCTAAAAAATGGTCGTCTCTTTTTAATAACTTAACCGGGCGCCTTAACTTAGGGCGAACCGATAAAATCAGCGGCCGGGCGTTTTTACTTAAAGATAAAATTTTCTCCGGAAAAAGGTCAAACTGGTTTTCACTTAAAAAAATCTTTAATTCTTTAAAAAATTATCTGGCTCTCTTAATCAGTTTTTCCGTTTATATTTTTAGGCTATTAACGAGCAAAGAGAAGCTAGCCGAATTTTTTAATCAATCGCTTTCCGGCGCGAAAAATTTCTACCTAAAAATTAAAACAACGTCGTTTAAATCATATTTCTGGTTTAAAAATCTCGGCAAAATAAATAAAATCTTGCTATCGGTCTTTTTGCTCTGCTTGATAATTTTTTCTTCTAGCCTGGCCTGGCAGGGCATAAAAAATAAGCAAGCCAAAGATCAAACTGCTATCAGCCAATTAACCGCGGCCATTGAGCAAAAACAAAATCAAATTGACGCCAGCCTGTTATACAACAATGAGGCCGGGGCCAAAAAACTGCTTGAAGAAGTTAAAGCGCTGATAGCGGAATTGCCCCAGAAAAACCAAGCGCAAAAAGACCAATATAACGCCTTGATAGCCAAGCACCAAGTACAAATTGAAAAAATAAGCCGGGTTATCCGCGCCGACGCGACCGAAGTGGCTAATTTTATCAACCTTAACCCTAACGCTAAACCGACCAACATCGCGCTGGCCCAAGATAAAATCTTTGCCGCCGACGCGGGAGAAAATTCAATTTACACTATTGACCTAAAAAGTAAACTCGTTACGGCCATAAATTTGGCCGATCAAAATATAAGCAAGCTTGATTTCCCCAATGCTGATAAAAATAATAATATCTCATATTTTAACGCCGGCAGCGTTGTTGTTCTTGACGCCAAAACAGAAAAATTATCAATTTTGGAAATTGACTATCCGGTTAAACCGCAGAAAATAATTGATTTTAAGCAATACAATAGCCGTTATTATCTGGCCGACGCGCTTAACGGGCAAGTTTACCGTTTTTCAAAAACCGACTCTAAGCTAACCGGCGCGGCTGGCTGGCTAAACACCCAGGAAGATTTAACCGGCGCGACTAGCCTTGATATTGACGGCAATGTTTATCTCTTAAAAAATAACGGAGAAATTTCTAAATACAGCAAAGGCAAAAAACAAGAATTTTCAATTTCTCCGATTGAGCCGAATTTCAGCCAAGCGGCTAAACTTACTGTCTCCCAAGAGCTGGATTACCTTTATGTTTTTGAGCCGGCCGGCAAAAGATTGGTTGTCTTTAATAAAAACGGTGATTTTATCAATCAATATACCAGCGATAAATTCGGTAGCTTAACGGATTTTCAAGTTGATGAAGCCAATAAAAAAATATATTTCTTAAACGGCGCCGCGGTTTATTCAATTGAGGCCGTGCATTTAAATAAATAAACACTAATTGAATCTATAAATAAAAACGTTCCGCTAATCGGAACGTTTTTATTTTATTTAATTCTTAACGCTTATTTTAGGGTAACTTTGGCGCCGGCCTCTTCCAATCTCTTTTTCATGGCTTCGGCATCTTCCTTTTTAACGCCTTCTTTAAGCATTTTAGGAGCGCCGTCAACCAAATCTTTAGCGTCCTTTAAGCCCATCTCGGTTAATTCACGGACTGCCTTAATAACCGCGATCTTATTTGAGCCGGCTTCGATTAATTCAACGTTGAAGCTGGTTTTTTCTTCAACCTCGGCGGCTGCCGTGGCTGGGCCGGCCATCATCATGGCCGGAGCGGCGGCGGAAACGCCGAATTTCTTTTCTAAAATTTTAACCAATTCGGCTAAATCCAAAACCGACATTTTTTCAATGGTCTCAACCAATGATTTGAATTTTTCAGGCACTTCAATTTGAGTGTCTTCGTTTTTAATTTCTTCTGGCATAAATTTTGTTTAATTATTTATTATATAAATTATTTATTTTTTCTCCCCGACTGCTTTTAAGACATTAACCAGATTTCTAATATTGCCGGCTAAAGCGTTAACCAAGCCGGAAACCGGCGCGTTGATTGAACCGACGATCTTAGCGTATAACTCCTGCTTAGACGGTAAAGTGGCTAAGTTAGCGACTTCGCTCATGCCAATATATTTATTCTCCAAAATGCCGCCGATAAATTCAATTTTTCCCTCTTTGTCTTTTTCTTTTTTAAATTGGCCGACTATCTTGGCCGGAGAAACTTCATCGCTATAGCCGAAAATCGCGGCGATTTGCCCTTCAAACTTCTTTATATCCAGGCCGGCGATTGCCTTGTCTTTTAAGGCCAGGCTGAATAAAGTTTTCTTGGCTACGTAATATTCATTATTTTCTTGGCGCAATTTCGCTCTTAAATCTTCGTTTTCTTTAACGGTTAAACCGCTGTATTTGGCGAAAATAATGGATTTGGCTTTGGCGATTTTATCGCCCAGCTCTCTTAAAATCGTTCTTTTTTGTTCTTTTGTCTTAGGCATATTCTAAATTTTAGTTTAAATTAAAAAAATCTGCGAAAAGCGCAGACTAAAAGATTAGCTAAGATTAGCTTTGTCTCGGCAGGATTTATTCCTCTTCTAGGAACCTGCTGTCTGCGACTATTTAAATTTACTTATAGTTTAACATTTTTATATTTTATGTCAAGAGCCCGGCCCTATTTTTCTTTGCTAAACAAATATTTTTGCCAAAAAAACATAATTAAGAATACTATTATCAATAAGATTACATCTGCCGCGTCCAGAGAGCTTCTAGCCATATAAATCAGTAGGCCCAATAATATCGGCGTTGTAAAAACGATTATGTCTGATATTAATTTATGAAAAACATTAAGATAAAGCACTAATTCAGTATTGTCTTCGCTTTTCCTCTTTTTTATTTCTGATCTGGTCATTTTCAGCCTAATTAAAAAGATAACCCCAAAAAACGCCAAAGGCACCATAGCTTTCATGAATAACGTAAAAATCGCGAAACGGTCGCCGGCGATAAAATAAAAAACGCAAAAAGCTATTAATAAAACGAGAAAAATTAAATTTAAAAAATCCAGTAATAAATCTTTAGACGACATAAAATTATTTTAAATATTTATACTTGTTTATATTATGCTCTTCTAAGGTCTTACTGTAAATAGTCTTGCCGGTCGACGGGTCGCTTAAAAAATAATTGTAGCCGGTAAATTCCGGATAGATCGCGGCTTTAATGGCGTTAAGTCCGGGGTTGGCAATCGGTCCGGACGGCAAGCCGCGGTACTTATAAGTATTATAAGGCGAATCAATCCTCGTGTCTTCATAACTATATTGCGCCTTGCTAACGCCTAGGATATAAGCAAGTGTAGCGCAGGACTCTAAGCCCTGGCCGTTTTTAATCCGGTCCCAAAAAATTCCAGAAACAATTTTCATATCCTCGGTTGACCTTACTTCTTTTTCAATTACCGAAGCCATGGTGACAATTTCATAAATCGTCTTTTTTTGCCTTTTAATTTCCGCTCTCATTTCCGGCGTTAGCTTTTTATCAAAATTATCCAGCATTTTAAAAATAACTCCCTCAACCGCGGTATCATTAAATATGCGGTAAGTGTCAGGAAATAAATAACCTTCTAAAGTCGCCTCCTTAGGCGCGTCATTAAAAAAATCCGGCTTAGCGAAACTGAATTTCCATCCGCTAAGCGGCGAGGCGGCTAAAGCCGTAAAATCTTTAGCCGAGATGATATTATTTTTTTCAAAATAAGAAGCGATGTCTTTATTATTCCAACCTTCAATTATCCTAATGGATTTTTCCCGGCTGACCGCCGCGCCTAAAGTTAATATTTTTATTATCTCTTTAGCGCTTAGCTTCGGGCTGATTAAATATTCGCCGGCTTTAATAATATCACCGGAGCCGATTTCATGCTTAAAATAAAATTCCGACCTGATCAAATTATTTATACGCAAATTTTTCGCTACCTGATTTATTGTTTCGCCTTTGCCCACTGAAAAAACTTGCTCTTGGCCGTTAGCGTCCACGGGCGAATTTAAATTTTGCCAATATAAAAAACCGCCGATCACGATAACCGCAACTATAATTATTAACTTTTTCAGCATAAATTATTTTTTAAGCGATCTTTTTTTAGCCGCCTCGGCGATTAAAGTTGAACTAGAACGAATTTTTTTTCCCATGCCTTTATCTATTATTTTAATATTCAAACGGCGACAAACAGGCGTCTCCGGAATATTGCTCGCATTTCGATCACCGCCTTTGGCAAATATATCGGGCTTTATTTTAGCTAGTGATTTACAGATTGAGGCGTCACGGTCAATAGAAAGAAAAACTTTATCCACCCATTTAATGGCTGAAACTATTTTCATCCGGTCGGCCTGATTTAAAAATGGCACTCTGCCTTTTAATTTTACTTGATAGTCGTTATTAACTATCACCACTAGCTGGTCGCCCAATTTCTTAGCTTTCTCTATCATCTCTAAATGGCCGACATGCAGAGGATTAAAATAGCCGCTGACGGCTACGGTAATTTTCTTTTTCATGTTTAATTATAGATTAATTTTTATATTATTATTTTATCAAATGAAGTTAATTCTGACAATGCTTGCTTTTAGCTGAAAAATGTGCTATAATTACTTTATAGTCAAAAGTTGACAAAAAACAAAAATAAAGATAAAAATAAAAATGGTTAAAAAAATAAGCGGGCGGCTGGCTTTTGCATATGGCGGCGGCTCAAAACAATCAATTAGGCTTAAATTCAAGTTATCTCTATTGGGTATGCTCGTAGGGATTTTTTTATTGCCTAATTCGGCTTATCTATCCGCGATTACTCCTGAAGAAATAATCGCCCTGACCAACCAAGAGAGGGTGGAGGCCGGCCTTAATGCCTTAACCGCCAACCAGCTATTAACTCAAGCCGCCATAGCCAAGGGCCAAGCCATTTTAGAATCCCAGACTTTTAAGCATAATATTGCTGACAGGAAATTTTCCTCATGGATCCGCGAAACCGGCTATAATTATTCTTACGTGGGTGAAAATTTAGCCATTGATTTTGTAACGAGCGCTGGCGTAGTGGAAGCTTGGAAAAATTCACCACTGCATAAAAAAAATATTTTAAGCCCTTACTATAAAGAAATCGGCATTTCGGCTATTCAAGGAAAATTTCAGGGCCAAGACACAACCATAGTCGTGCAAATATTCGGCGCGCCGCCGGTTGGTTCGGTCCAGCCTTTATCGCTGGATTCCGGGCTAAGCTCCGTTAACTCAAATATTAATTTTTTAGAAACAAATTTTAGCGATTACGAACTCGCGCGCGCGGAAAATTTACTAACCCACTCCATACTTAATCAAAAATTACTGCCGGCCTATGACAGTAAATTAATTTTACCGGCTGAAAATAATCCGGCCGCTAACGTGAACACATTTATTATACAGCTTAAATCTTACGCCTCGCTTAATAATTTTTTAATAATCTTTACTTCTTTAACTTTAATATATCTCTTAATTTCTTTATACTACTATTATTTTTTCAAAATTAATAAACTTACTGCCATATAATATGCTGCAAATTTTAATTGCGCCGCTGGCGGCCGCTTTAATCGCCCAGTTTGCGAAACTCTTCATAAAATCAAACAACTTAAAATTTGATTGGCAATCAATTTCCTCTTACTCCGGCATGCCGTCAAGCCACGCGGCCATGATTATCTCTTTAACTGCTAGCATCGGCCTTACGCAAGGCTTTAGCTCTCCCCTATTTTTCGTCTCTATAATTTTATGTTTTTTTATCATCCGCGACGCGCTAGGCCTTAGAAATTATGTCGGACAGCACGGACAAATTCTAAATAATTTAATCAGAGACTTAAACAATAATAAAATCATCACTAAAGAAAAATATCCTCTTCTGGTTGAAAAGATCGGCCATACGCCGGCGCAAATTATCGCCGGCGCGGCGCTAGGCTTTTTAATCAGCCTGATTATCTTTTATATTTTTTAATCCGCGATAACCGCTCTAATAAAAAAGCCGCCCGTTTCAAACAGGGCGGTTTTTTGTGCTCGCGGCCGGCCGAACTAATCCTAATAATTGTCCATGCCAACCTTGGCCGCCGATATAACAATAATACACCACTTATTATCTTTGATATTTATATATCCATACATCGCCAATATAATCGCATCCCGAGCATACTCCTCCGGCATAGCCTGCGCAATTTCCCCAAGACCAGACCGCTCTAAAAGATGGCCCATAATTTGTATGCGTAATGAATGTTGATGAATTTGGCGTTGAACTTATTTGATTAAAAGATTGCATAATAGCACACCACCCGGTGGTAAAAGTGCTACCATACATATTCATATTCCAATAAGCACTAGAAATAGTGCCAACACCAATAGCCAAACTACTATAATGCTCGCGAGCCGCCGGGACTTCATAATAGGTATACTGGCAAGAAGCAGTATTCGGCTGGCATGAGCTATTGCAGCTCAAACTTCCTCCGCTCCAGCCTAAGCCTACGCAAGTCGCTCCATTAAGGTTGCTGCCGTCGCAATGCTCGCTACCATTAATTACCCCGTCTCCGCACCAACCGCCGGTCCAATGGCAACTAGTGCAACCCCACTGATTATTAATTGAGGTGCCGGTACCAGCTCCATCACACTGTTCGCCGCCATTAGTAACCCCGTCCCCGCACCAGCTATTAGCCAAAACATGAATAGTGAAATTACTGCTGGCCATAACATTACAGCCATTGTTCGTAGTGGCTCTGACTATGACATTTTTGTCTCCTGGATCATTAACGTTGTCTGTGGGCGTGCCCTGGATAGCGCCGGTAGCTGGATTAATAGTCAGCCAGGCCGGATTATTAAACAGGCTGTAAGTTACGGGCGTGGGCGTGGTAACGCTGGCCGTAGCGTTGAATTGCACCGGGCCATAATACACAAACGGTGCCGGATAAGTGTAGATCGTGCTGTCGGGGATGGGATTGACAATAAAACTCTCATTAGCCACGGTTAAAGTAAAAGTTCTGGTGGTTTCGGCTGAATAGGGAGAGATTGTTTGATCGTAAAATTCATCTCTAGCCGCGGCGGTAAAGTCATAATCCCCGGCCGGTACGTTAGGCGTGCCGGTGATCTTGCCGC
>JBAZRI010000006.1 GCA_041662965.1 Patescibacteria group bacterium
TCAAATCAATATTGGCCGCGTTGACGTAAACCGTGCGGCCGTCGCGGATAGCTTCATAGCCGTCAACGATTAGAGACTGGGGCGAACCTTGGAGCTTCAGATTCTTTTTGTACCAGGTTAGAGGAGAGAAATGCCCCGGGTTGGGTAAAACGCGCAGGGCGATGGCGTCGGGAGAAAGGGGGGCGGCGAAGGTAAAATGAGATAATAAAAAAACCGCTGTTAAAAATATTATCACGATAAATATTTTTTTAGCCGATTTATTAAATCTCATATAAAATTTTATTTTTGGCAGCGATCGCACCAATGGGTGCCTCGGCCGCCGAGTTTCATCTTTCTGACAATGCCGCCGCAATTTCTGCATTTCTCCCCTGCCCGGCCGTAAACTTGCAAATATTTTACAAAATTTCCGGCTTGCCCTCGAGCATCTACGTAATCGTTAAATGAAGTGCCGCGATATTTTATGGCATAGCGCAATATTTTAGGAATCATCAGCCATAACTTTTTTATTTCATCTGGCCTTAAAGTTTCCACCCGCCTAACAGGCTTAAGGCGCGCGGCGAAAAGAGCTTCATCGGCGTAAATATTGCCTATACCGGCGATATATTTTTGGTCCAGCAAAAATTGTTTAATCGTGGTTTTTCGCTTATGGGTTAAAACTTGTTTAAAATATTTTAAAGTAAATTTCGGGCTTAACGGCTCTACTCCCAAACTCCGGCCAATGCTTTTTAATTCACCCAAGGAAACTAATTTTATCCAGCCAAATCTCCTGACATCGTTAAAATACAAAGCGCTTTTATCGTTAAATCTAAAAATAACCCTGGTAAATTTATTAGGCAGCTCTTGAGCTTGATTTAAAATCGGGTGGCCGCCGGCGATTATTTTGGTTTTTATTTTATATACCAGCTGGCCGGTCATTTTAAGGTGGACTATTAAGCTTAACTCGCCCAAATCAATAATTATCATCTTGGCCCGGCGCTTAACCGCTTTGATTTTTTTGCCAACCGCCTCCTTGATTTTTCCGCCGGACAGCTGAAAAACTTTATGATCAAGCGATTCAATACCGATAATTTTTTTATTTTTAAGTCCCCTGTTTAAATCGCGGACGATAGTTTCTACTTCCGGCAGCTCGGGCATAATTTTTAAATTTCTAATTACTCTAATTACTAATTAATCTAATTAAACCCCAATGTCCAAGCGCTAATGTCCAATAAAATCTTAAGCCCCAAATCCTAATTTATTTTTTGGGATTTAAAATTTGGAATTTTTTTGGTCATTGGGTATTGGGATTTAGTCATTTATTAGAAATTAGATATTAGGAATTATAAATTATTAATTTTGTTTACATAATGATCTCTCCTTCACAATTGTTCTTATCTATCCCGGCGGCGTTGGCTTCATCCGTATCAATATGCATGGCCAGCTTAAAATCCGGGCTGACTCTGACTAAAACATTTTCAAAAAGTAAATCACGTTCGCCGCTCGTGTCAACTTTAACGCGGTCATAATTTTTTACTCCAATTTCAGCGGCGGTCGCCGGATCAATATGGATATGCCTTAAAGCTAAAATCAAGCCCTGCTTTAATTCAAGCTGGCCGCGCGGACCGATAACTTTAATGCCAGATGTTCCGACTAAATTACCCGAATCTCTAATCGGCGGCTCTAAGCCGAGCGCTTTAGCATCAGTTTCCGATACCTCTATTTGCGTTTCTTTGCGGCAGGGGCCAAGAATTCTGACTTTTTCTATCTCCCCTCTCGGGCCGATAAGCTTAACGGTTTCATTGGCCGCGAACTGCCCGGGCTGGGATAAATCTTTATATTTTGACAAGGCAAAGCCGGCGCCGAATAAAACGGCCGTATCTTCGCATGATAAATGAATGTGGCGAGCCGATATTTCAATAGGTACTTTCATAATAATGCTATTGGTTAAAGGTCTTTTTTGCTTAATAAGCCGTTTTGCGCCCCGGGGATGCTAACTACCGAAGCGGCGTTTCTTGAAGCTAAATGCAAGGCTTTTTTTATGTCTTGCTTATATAATTCCAGTCCGGCGATAAAAGCCGAACCGAAAGAATCGCCCACTCCAGTGGTATCGGCGCGCTGTTTTTCTTTTATGATCGGCTGATGATAAATTTTATTTTCGCAAATCGCGTCGGCGCCGTCCCGTCCGCCGGTGATAACAACGATTTTAGGGCCGTAAGAACTTAGAGCCAAGAGCAAATTTTTTACATTATTTAAAAAGGCGCGGCTCTTAGTTTTATATTTTTTATCTGACATGACTAATTCTATGGCTTCGTCTTTATTAACAATCAAGCAGGTTGTATTTTTAAAATATTTCCCGATGCCAGAGAGGCCGGTTAAAATCTGCCTATGTCCCGGGTTCCAGGCAATCTTTTCATTTTTCACGGAGAAAATCTTTTCTAAATTTCTTTTCCATTCCCCGGATAAAGAGGTTAAATATATCCACTCGCTTTGATATAGAGTCTCAACTTCAAAATTATTAATGGTTAATTCGCTGTTGGCCGCGCGATTGGAAAAAACAATATGCTCGTTAGTCGGCCCGACCAATAAAAAAGAAAAGCCGGTCTCAATTTTTTTAACTTTTTGCACTAAAGTTATGTCAACGCCATGGGCTTGAAAATTATTTAAAATTCTTTGGCCGCGGGCGTCTTCGCCGATGGCCGAGAGGCAAGCCGCCTTAAAGCCGAAGCCGGACAAACAAACCGCGGCGTTAGCCGCGCCGCCGCCGAAACTGGAAAAAGACTTATCAACCTTAATTTTGGCGCCATATTCAAAAGCCAATAATTTCTGCCGGGTCAAATCTTTCTTGTTGTTGATTAAAATACCTTCGCTGGTATAAAAAGTAATGTCCTCGGTCGCCCCGCCTATGGTTATAACATCGTATTTCATAGAAAAATTGTTAGTATTAATATATTTATATTATAACATATAAAAACCCCCTTTAACAAAGGGGGTAAATATAATTTAAGGATCGCATTATTTCTTTAATAACTCTTTAGTAAATTTCTTTATCTCCGGGCCGATATCATCGCGGTCAAAAGCGTATTTCAGCATGGTCTTCATGTAATTAAGCGGGTCGCCGGTGGTCAGCCATTCGCCGCCCTGCACTTTTTTAGCGTAAAATTTACCGCCTTGCTTAACATACTGCTTAATAGCGTCAACTATCCAAAGTTCGTTGCCCTTACCCAAAGGCAAATTTTTTAAAACATCCACGACATCCTGGTTTAAAATCATGCGGCCGAAATCGGCCAGGCGCGACGGCGCTTCTTTAACGCTCGGCTTTTCAACTATATCCTGAATCTGCATAGTGCCTTTTTTAACTTTAACGATGCCGTAGCGGACAACATCTTCTTTGCTCACTTCCTGCACGCCGATCATCAGATGGCCGGTTTTATTATAATCATCGGTCATCTGCTTGGCGAAAGGCACTTTTGATTTTACCAAATCATCGCCCCAAACGAACATAAACGGCTCGCCTTTGACAAGGCTGGCCGCGGATAAAACCGGCGTGCCGTTGCCGTACGGTCCTTTTTGCCTGACATAAATAAAATTGGCGAGGTTAGCTATTTTTTTTACCTCTTCCATTAATTTATCTTTGCCGGCTTTTTTTAAATCATCAATCAGCGCCCAATTATAATCAAAATGGTCTTCCAAAGGCTTTTTATCCCATTTAGTGACTAAAATTATATCCTCAATCCCGGCCGCCACTAATTCTTCAACCACTAACTGGATAATCGGCTTATCAACGATCGGCAGCATTTCTTTAGGCATGGCTTTAGTCGCCGGTAAGAGCCTAGTGCCCGAGCCGGCCACGGCCACGATAGCTTTTTTTATTTTTTGCATAATATTAATTTATAATCAAAATATTTTTATCCCGCTAGCCGGAAAAAAGTTTTTAACTTATCCCCCATTTTTTTAAATATTTAAGCCAGGAAATTATATGATGCCAGGCAGTTAGGCTGGTAAAAAATTTATACCAGGCGACGCGCGCGCTTTGCCGGGCATGATTATGGATAATCATGGCTTGCGGATTATAGACGACTTTCCAGCCGGCCTGCCAAAAACGCTTGCATAAATCAGTGTCCTCAAAATAAAGAAAAAACTTTTCATCGTACAGTCCGATTTGCCTAAAGGCCGAAGCGCGGCAGAACAAAAATGAGCCTAAAAGCCAATCCACTTCGCGCAGGCTGTCTTTATTATAATCCTTATATAAAAATCTGTCTAAATCTTTTTTGCCAAGTCCAATTTTCCCTAAAGGGGTGCGCCTGAAAAGCGGCGTCATTAATCCGGGCCAGCGAAAGCAAGAAGCCTGGATAGTCTTATCAAGGTTAAATTGCTTAGGCCCAACTACACCGGCTCCGGGATTATTTTCCAGGTAATTAAACAGCTTTAAAAAAACATCTTTGCCGGCCAAAGTATCCGGATTCATAATCACGATATACTTCCCTTGGGCGATCCTCGCGCCTTTATTATTAGCCGCGCCCAAGCCGATATTTTGGCCGTTCATGATAAATTTAATATCTCCGAATTGCTTTAAATCATCGCCTTTTAAATCGCCGGAATAATTATCTACGATTATAATTTCATAAGCCAAGCCGGGCCAATCAGCTTGCCTGATAGACCGGACGCAGTTCAGAGTTAAATCTTTGGACTTATAATTTACTATAACGATGCTGATATCCATAATAAAAAATTACCACGCAATTAAAAACCTTACTGCCCGCCAATATATATTAAAAACCACGTTGGAAATCTCCAGCTGCTTGCTGTTAATCTCTTGATACCAGATCCTGCCGGAAAATAATTTTACTATATCTTTGTCTTTAACTTGCCTTAATTTTTGAACCCGTTCGCGGGCTTGCCTGATATAGCGCCAATTTTTTAAGCTTAAAAAATATTTGTAAACCCCGAGCTTTTCCTTAAACCAGCCTTTGCGCGCGGCAAAAAATAATAAGCCGAGTTCCATGGCAACCAGCGCGGGAAAAATCAATATTAAAGTAAATAAATGATAATTTTTCAGCATGGCGATAAGGCGATTGCGGTCCATCCAATAATATTTTTTAATGCTGCGGGAAAACTCGTATTTATGGTAAACCACGGCTTCGCGCGCCAAAATACACTTAAAGCCGGCCAGCCATAGCCGCCAGCCCAGATCCTGATCTTCATTATACATCCAAAATTCCTCATCAAACAAGCCGACTTTTTCTAAGGCCTCGCGCTTAAATAAAACCGCCGCGCCGGACGGGTAGCAAATTTCATTTGTCATTTGGTCTTTTTTATCCGCCATTTCTTCTCCATAGCCTTGGCTATACCCGAAACCCAAAAAATGCGTAATATTGCCTAAGCTGTTTATTTTATTTTTATCGCTATAAAGCATTAATCTCGCCTGCACCGCGCCGATTTTACCCCCTTTAGCAAAGGGGGCTAGAGGGATTCTATTTTCTTCTGCTTCTCGCACCATCTTCCCGACGCAATCCGCCTCTAAAACCGTATCCATATTGAATAAAATCACGTAGTCAAATCCCCGCTCTAGCGCTAATTTCATGCAATCATTATTCCCTTTGGCAAACCCGCCATTATTTTTATTTCTGATTATTTCCGCTTCCGGCGCCGCTCGCTTTAAAAAATCATAGCTTTCTTCCGTGCTTTCATTGTCAGTTATAAAAATTTTCATTTCGCCAGCGTAAGCCTGCTTTTTTATGCTAGCGGCACATTCCGCCAAATATTTTTCGGCGTAATCTTTATAATTCGGACTGATTATTATGGCAACTTTTTTATTCATAAGTTAAAATTGTCATCGCGAGCCGCGCTGATTTATTCCAGCGGACTTACTATCTCTCTTAATTTATTATTCGCCACTTTGGTATAGATCTGCGTGGTTTCCAGCCGCGCGTGGCCCAATAGCTCCTGTATATACCTTATATCAGTTCCGCTTTCAAGTAAATGAGTGGCGAAACTGTGGCGCAGGCTATGCGCGGATATATTGGGCTTTACTTTAGCCAAGCGCGCCGCCTCGCCCACTATTTTTTGAATTGTGCGCACGGTTAATTTTGTTCCGGCGGGCTGGCTTTCAAATAAAAAAGTCAGCGGCTGATATTCCAGTAAATATTTTTCAATATTTCTTAAAGTCTGATCGGAAACTATCGTTATCCTGTCTTTGGCGCCTTTGCCATGCCTGACCGTAATAATCCTGCGGAAAAAATCAATATCATTGATTTTCAGATCAACCGCTTCGCTGACTCGGAGCCCTGAACCGAATAATATTTGGATCATCAATTTATGCTTAATATTATCCAAAACGTTTATCATCATTACTACTTCATTTTTACTAAGCACAACCGGAAGCTTTTTTTCGCTTTTTGGCCGCTTAATTCCGATTTTTGAAATAAAAAAACTCCTTTGCAATACGCCTTCGTAATAAAATTTGAAAGAATTGATGGCTAAATTAACGGTTGATGATGATTTACCGAGATTAAACAAACAATCAATATAATCCCGCAAGTCTTCGGAGTTTATCTCTCTCGGGCTTTTATTTGCAAATCTAAGCAATTCTTTGTTATAATAAAGATAAGCTTGAATAGTTTTCGGGCTGAAATTGCGTATCCTCATTTCCCGAGCTAAATTAAACATCGGATCCTTGCTTGGATATTGATAATTTCCGTTCATAAACGGTTCTGGTTAGAAATTTATATTATAATTTTAACTAATTTTAAATAATTAATCAACAAGTTCGCATATAACTAGTTATACGCCATTTTGAAAAGCCCCCTTTATTTTTTTAATAATTTTGGCAATTCTTTTTGGGGTCGAAGTATAACTGGAATTTATAGATAAGTATTAATAAATTAATATTAAAATTATGAAAGAACCAACAATGCCAGGGATGGAAAATAAAGGAGAGAAAAAATCCTGGGAAGATTTATCAAAAGTAGAAAAAACAGCTGAAGGTTATAAAGCTAACAGTAGATTTATTAGATATGAAATCTTAAAACAGTTAGGAGAGCAAATGGTAAATATGGCTGAAACATTTAAAGATGAAAGAACCTCAATGGACGAGAAGGCTAATGGATTGCATATAACTGACAGAGTACATGTTCAAATTCCAATGGATGAAAAATATTCTCTTGGAAATAATTTTAGTTTAAAAGAATTTGAATCTTTCGATCTAAATTTACCTGAAAGATTTATTAAGTTTATTGAAAGCGGACAATTAGACGAAATTGGATTCGAAAACGAGGCTGGTTACAAGGTTAGCGCTACCCTAGAAGGTGATAATTTAATTATAAAAAATGAAGGAGCTTTCTAAAATGAATTGCCAAAATTAAATACACTAATGTAGGGGCTTTTCAAAACAGCGCATAACAACGCATATCTGGCTACGGGAAAATCACTCAAATATATTCAAAGGATGTGATTTTCCCTCCGCCCAAATTTTCATCCCTTAGTTTCGATGAAGATTTAGGTGGAGATAATTAAACAAAGCATTTTCTGAAATCAAAGGTTCATCCTGTTAAATCGGGATGAAAACTTCAGATGATGCGTGAACGTTAGACGAAATTTATTTTTAATTCCCTTTAATACTTACGCTTATGAAAATAGCAATCATATCAGACATTCACGACAACTTTCATAATATTATTCTGACCTTGAAAGATATTAAAAAGCGAAAGGTCGATCAAATTATTTTTCTTGGCGATTTTATCAATAACGGAATAGCCAAGGTTCTTGCGGAATCACCAATTCCAATTTTTGCCATTTGGGGAAATAATGATGGTGATAAAACAATGATTACCAAAACATCGCTGAGTGAAAAAAGTAATTTAACCGTAAGTGAAAATATTTACGATTTTTTGGAGTTTGATAACAGAAAAATTTTTATAACCCATTATCCAGATTTGGCTAAGCCAATGGCAAAAACTGGAATTTACGACGCAGTATTTTATGGGCATAATCATTTGAAAAACGAAGATAAAATCGGCGACTGTTTAGTAGTTAACCCTGGTGAGATATCTGCCCACAAAACTGGTGTGGCAACTTTTGTGATTTACGATACCAAGAAAAATAATATTGATTTCATTGAGTTGAAAAACTCCGTGACTTGGAAAACGAAAGTTGTCGATGAATATATAAAAACTTCCACGTTTAAATTTAGTAAGTCTAAACGCCACCAGTATTAAAGGGAATTAAAAATAAACTCAAGGGGGGCGCTGCGCTTTTGCCCCGCTCATTATTAATAAATTCACATATAGGAAAGCGGGGCAAACCCTCGCCTAACAACGCGATAAGCGGAAAAGTCCTCAGCTCGGACTTTTCGCAAATTTGACTTATTTTTTATTTAACAGTAAAATAACTGCATAAACTATAAAAATATGCGTAAAATAGACCTAAAATCAGTAGTTTGGAAAGAGGGCAAACATTATGTTTCTCAATGTTTAGAAGTTGACGTTTCCAGCTTCGGAAAAACCAAAAAAGAAGCCTTAGCTATGCTACAAGAAGCATTGCAATTATATTTTGAAGATATTCCTGTTCCAAAAATGGCTGAGGTAAAAAATCCGATTATCGCTTCGGTTAAGCTTCAATATGCCTAAACCTTATCCACTTCGACTCATACTGAAAGTCCTTCTTAACAAGGGCTTCTTTTTTGTTTCACAAAATGGCTCGCACGCTAAGTATCGTTGTCATCACAACCCAGAATTAACCGTCATTATTCCAATGCACGGCAAAGAAGTGCTTTATGGCACTTTTAGGTCTATTTTACGCCAAGCAAAATTACAGCTTAGCGATTTTGATAATAAAAAATAAGTCAAACTTCGCTTATCGGTATACGTTAGGCGAAATAAAAAAACAAATTATAAAATATATGGAAAAACCAATTTATGAACATCCTGAGGATACCGCATCGGATTTGATGAAAAATGATTATCTAAACGAATATCTTACATTTAATAGGCTACTTTACGATGAAGGCAGCAAATATAAAAAACCGCCTCTTGCTCCGAGAGGTTTTTCTCAAAGATATCCAAATATGACATTCAGCGGCCTGCCTTTTAAGATTTCAGAAATAGATAGACAAAAAATTGAAGAACTAGATAAATTGTCTGTCGAGGCTAATCGTTTATTAAATGAAACGCCTTCAGACACAAATGCGCTATTAAAAATAGTTATTCTGGTTGCAGAAATATGCGGCAGGCCTGACTTTGCAAATAACTTTAGGGGAGGTGCCAAGGAATAATTTGTTTTTTTACATCGCCTAACACGCGATATCCGCAAGAGCTAAAGCCACATTTCAATTTGCTTCGCTTCATTGAAATGTCGGATATCGCGAAACGTTAAGTGAAATTTTAAAGAAATATTTTTGTTATTTTACAAAAAAACGACCTCTTTTGTGGGTGGGTCGTCATAGCTTCATTGAAGCAACCTCTGTTTTTTTACGAAGCTAGCCCTTCCCCTAGATTTAACCGGTGAATCCAGAGGCAATCCGACCTCCTCGGACGGCTAACTTTTCCGAGTATTTATAATAATTTATATTATCCATTATAAAATGTCAAGATTTAATATATACAAAAATATTTCTTTAAAACTCAGAGGGTCGCTGCGCTTTCTTTTGCCCCTATATTTTAGTATAATTACATTAAGAAATTACAAGCCTAAATAACCGGTAATTTTTATAAACTAGAAAAAAATATCTGATGAAAAATATACAGCATTATTCTAAAGAATCTTGGCCAAGGTCGCTAACAAAAATGATCACTTATAGAATAGCCATTCTTATCCTTGATTTTACCATCGTCTATTTACTGACGGGAAAAATTGAGATTGCTTTAGGCTTTATGGTAGCCAGCAATATTTACACCAGCATAGGCTATTACATCCACGAAAGAGCCTGGGATCGCGTCAAATGGGGAAAAATCAAGCAGGCTAAAAAATAACAGCGCTCTTTAATTATTAAACAAAAAATATGAAAAAAATTAATATCGGCATACTGTTTGGCGGTAAATCCGCCGAACACGAAGTCTCTCTGCAGTCGGCAAAAAATATTTTTGAAGCGATTGATAAAAAAAAATACAATCCTATTTTAATCGGCATTGATAAATCCGGCAAATGGCTGTTAAGCGACAGCTCTAAATTCCTGCTTAACGCGGACAACCCCAAATTAATAAGGCTCAATCAAGCCAGCGACCACGTGGCTTTAGTGCCTCAAAGCGGCGGCAAAATATCAAATTTATTCCACAAAGGCAAGAAAAAATCCATTGACGTCATTTTCCCGATCTTGCACGGCCCTTTCGGCGAAGACGGCACGGTCCAAGGCTTATTAAAGCTCGCTAATATTCCTTTCGTCGGCGCCAGCGTTCTAGGCTCGGCGGTCGGCATGGATAAAGACGTAATGAAGCGCTTATTGCGCGACGCCGGCCTGCCTATCGGAAAATTTATCACTCTCAATTCAGGCGATAAAATTCCCGGATATAAAACCATCGCGGAAAAAATCGGCATGCCCTGCTTCATAAAACCGGCTAACATGGGCTCGTCGGTCGGCGTGAGTAAAGTCAATAGCCAAGGCGAATATTTAAAGGCCATAAAAAACGCCTGGCAATATGACACAAAAATTTTAATAGAAGAATATATCAAGGGCAGAGAAATTGAATGTTCGGTTTTAGGCAACGCCAACCCTATCGCCTCCGTACCCGGCGAAGTGACCCCCAGCCATGAATTTTATTCTTATGAAGCCAAATATCTTGATGAAAAAGGCGCGATTTTAGAAATTCCCGCAAAACTGCCCAGCCAAACCATAAAAAAAATCCAGGCTTTAGCCGTAAAAACGTTTAAAACTTTATCTTGCGAAGGTCCGGGCCGAGTTGACTTTTTTCTCAAAAAAAACGGGGATATCATCGTCAACGAGATTAATACCATGCCGGGCTTTACAAAAATAAGCATGTATCCGAAATTATGGGAAGCCAGCGGCATAGCTTATGCCGAGCTGATTGACAAATTAATTCAACTAGCAATTGAAAGATTTAACAAAGAGCAAAATTTAAAAACAAATTACGTTAAATAAAAAACGACAAAATGAAAATTTATAAATATATTTTGGAAATAACGGTCTTCGCCTGCGGAACCGTTGTTATGATATTTGAGCTCGTCGGTTCAAGAGTCCTCGGCCCGTATTTCGGCACCTCTATTTTTGTCTGGACAAGCTTAATCGGCATTATTTTAGGCAGCCTTAGCCTCGGCTACTATCTTGGCGGTAAAATCGCGGATAAAAAAACCAGCCTAAGCGGCTTATCGCTGATTATTCTTTTAGCGGCAATCTCTATCGGCTTAACGATTCTAATTAAAGATTTTTTACTGGCTGTTTCGCAAGCCAGCTTTACGGATATCCGCCTGGCCGCGGTTTTAGCGTCCTTGATTTTATTCTCGCCCGCCAGCATGCTCTTAGGCATGGTTTCTCCTTACGCTGTTAAGTTAAAAATGGAAAATTTAAATACCTCGGGCAGAACCGTAGGCAATCTTTACGCCATCTCCACGGTTGGCAGTATTATCGGAACGTTTTTATCCGGTTTTTACTTAATCCCGCGCTTTGGCACAAACAAACTCTTAATTATTTTATCAATAATATTAATTATCGTTTCTTTGGCGCTGGCTGTAAAAAAATATACTAAAACAAAATTGCTTGTTTTTATTATTGCCGTCGTTAGCTGGTCGGCAATTAGCGGGCTTGATGGCCTAGCTCTAAAAAATGGCTTTATAGACGTTGACACGGCCTACAACCGCATTTGGATATATAATCGCCTTGAACCGAATACAAACAGACTTACTAAAATAATGGGGATAAACAACGAAAATCATTCATCAATGTTTTTGGATAGCGATGAATTGGTAAATGAATACACGAAATATTATCATTTAGCCAAGCACTTTAATCCCAATTTTAAAGCCACTTTGATGCTCGGCGGCGCCGGCTATTCATATCCAAAAGATTTTTTACTCAAATATCCCGAGGCCATGATTGATGTGGTTGAAATTGACCAAAAAATCACCGACCTGGCGAAAAAATACTTTAGGCTGAAAGAAAATCCCAGGCTGAATATTTTCCACGAAGACGGCAGGGTATTTTTAAATAAAACGCGAAAAAAATACGACGTAATTTTCGGCGATGCTTTTAGCTCGCGCTATTCTTTGCCTTATCAGCTAACAACCAGAGAAGCTGTGCAAAAAAAATATGACATTTTAAACGATGGCGGGGCCGTCATTTTAAACATCATTTCGGCAATAGACGGCGAAAAAGGCGAATTTTTAAGAGCCGAATACGCTACCTACAAAAATATTTTCCCGCAAGTTTATCTATTCCCGGTTAGCCGGCCAAACAATGGAAGCGCGGTGCAAAATATAATATTAGTGGCCCTAAAATCTAAATCGGAACCAAAATTTGATAGCGCTAATCCGGAATTAAATGGATATTTAGAGCATTTATGGAAAAAAGAAATTGATACGGATATACCGATTTTAACCGATGATTACGCGCCGGTAGATTACTATATCAGTAAGGCAATTTAGAAAATAAAAATCGCTAAAACAAAAACATGGCTTAAGGCCATGTTTTTTAAGTTTTACTTCGGCTCTTTATTCTAAGCTTCTCCCCTAGCGTAACTATCAGCAGACCGGCGAACCAAGCTATTTTTAAAATCCAGTATTCATAAGCCGGCCGCCATTTTTTAAAATATTTCAGCATGGAGTCGCGGAAATACTTTTGCTTGACCGCCAAATTCACTTGCTTAAAGCTCTGCCCGATTAAATCAATGCATTCAGCCGTCGGCATATACCAAATTTGCCCGCCGGCCTGTTTAACACGCCAGCAATAATCAACTTCCTCAAACCAAAGAAAAAATCTTTCATCCAGCAGGCCGATTTTTTCAATCGCCCGCTTTCTTATCATAAAAAAACCACCCCTGATAGAATCAACCGAAGCCGATCTTGAATAATCAAAATCATTTTTTAAATATTTATTCAAAACCGAAGGAAAGATATGAGGAATTTTTAAAATAACTGCCAACTGGTCAATTAGCGCGGGAAAACGGCGCACCTGCTTTATAAGCTTAGCGCTTTCATCAACTAATTTACAGCCGGCCACCCAAGCCTGGTCATGCCTATCCATCCAGGAAATCATGCGCGACAAAGTATCATCAAACACGCGCAT
Organism: Patescibacteria group bacterium; assembly: GCA_041662965.1. Taxonomy (NCBI): domain Bacteria; species Patescibacteria group bacterium. The sequence goes on from JBAZRI010000006.1 coordinate 13,208, forward strand.
ATCCGGATTTAATAATAAAACATATCTGCCGCTCGCTTGCTTAATCGCTTGGTTATTAGCTTTGGCAAAACCCAGATTTTCCCGATTAACTATTAATTTTACTTGCGGATAATATCGTTTGACCATTTCAACGGTGCCGTCGGCTGAATTGTTATCAACCACAAAAACTTCAAAATCAGCGCCCTGGCTTTCAAACAGCGCCCTTAAATTATCTTTTAATTTTTCCTTGACGTTCCAGGAAACGATGATGATTGAGAGGTCCATATTATTTAATCTCGCCTTTTTAGGCGGTCGAGAATCGCTTTTGGTTTTTTTAAATAAAATATTAACCGTGGGTAGAAACTGGTAGACACGCTCCACTCCACCGCCCAACAGTTTAGACAACCGGCGCAATTGACGATTTTTCTTCTAATTTCTTTCGCTTTGTCGCTCTGCCAAATTTCGGTCGGAGTATTATTTCTAACATTGCCTAATATCTCATCCCAACGGCTTAAACAAGGAGCAATATTGCCATCACAACGCAAAATAAAAAAAGTTTCGGTAGCAAAACACCTAAAATTGATCGATTTATTTTGGATAAATCTAAGCCATTTTTCACGTACGATAGTCTTAGGCTGACTACTAACAGCAGCATACATCTTTTCTTTATTTTGGTTTTTATTATTCTGGCTATTTTCATAAAAAGATGATTGGTTATACCATTGCATAATAAATTCAATATTTAAATTATTAGCATAGTCTTCAACTTTTTGCCAACTTTCTATGGTTAAATCGGACAATGTAAAGCCGATAGCTAAGGTTAAGTGGCGAGGATATTCTTGTCTTAATTTTACCAACTCGCGCAAAAGATAATCTACTTTTTTAAAATTTCCCGGCGTACCGCGCATCTTATCGTGCTCTTCGCCTATGCCATCAAGAGAAACGCTAGCATTAATCTTAATACCCTCTTTCAATACCGTGCCGACCGTCTCTATCATACGTTCAGGCAGCAGTCCGTTAGTGCTGATATTCAGACAAGCGTCCGGAAAAAATTCATGTTCCAACCTGATAATATCAATAATATCGCTCCGTAGTAATACCTCGCCGCCTGAATTAATGATAATCTCTATGTCTTTAAAAAGCGGATCACTGAAACATTTCCTTATCTCTTTTAAGGTTAGCTCGTCTTTCGCAGGCTGTTTTTTCCAGATATTGCAATGTTGGCAGCGCGAATTGCACCTTTCTGTCAAGCCGAACCATAGCCATTTTGGCCGCAGGCTCTTGCCTAAAAAAACTTTAAATAAATTGCTATTGCCTTCAAAAAATTTGTTAACTAATTTTTTAGATAAATTTAAAAATTTTTTCATAATTTATTATCTACTCGCAAAAAATTTGCTTATAATCTTAAACGAGTTTAATGGGTTGGTAAAAATATATTTAACGCCAATTATCGGGTGCTTTAAAAAAAGTCTAAACATCTTATTGGCTGAAATACGGCCGCTTCTCATTTCCTGCTCCTTAATCTCCGTTTTTATTTTCTGAAAAATAATTTTGAATTCTTTTTTAGACATAGTATTTACGATCAACCTTTCATCGTCAAAACCCATATCACTATCTGGACATAAAACCCCATAATTAATATCCTTATTTATTAATTTTTTTTCAATTGCCATTTTCCATAGTTCTGTACCTGGATAAGGAGTAGTAATTCCGATCCCAACAAGATCTAAATATTTAATATTATTTTTTATAAATTCCAAACTTTCCAACATATCCTGCTTCGTTTCACCTGGTGTGCCAAACATAAAACTTGCGCTTACTTTCAGGCCAGCCTGCCTGCACAATCTCATAGCTTGAACATGAGTTTCCGGAGATTCTTGCTTTTTTAAAATATCAAGCACTCTTTGCGATCCACTTTCCATTCCTATAGATACCAATGAGCAACCATTATCTTTCATTCTAGACAAAATTCCCAAATCCACTCTTAGTATAGCATCACTACGTGCTTGGCAACCCCAAGTAATCCTCTCTTTCAATCCATTTTGTTCGAACAGGGTTAAAAGCTTATTCAGACGGTCTTGATTTACAATCATCTCGTCATCGGCAAAGAAAAAAGTATTTAAGCCGTATTTATTTACTAAAAAATTAAGATCGTGGAAAACACGATCGGCGCTAAAATATCTTACCGGAGTAAAGCGCCCGCTATTATGACAAAATATACAGCGATAAGGACAGCCTCGGCTTGTTGTTATTGTTAGAGCCCTGGCGTCGGCCGGTGCATACGGTATAGTTTTAGCCGTGTTGTCGGTAGCGCCGATATAATATTCCATATCCATTAATTGCCAAGCCGGCGGAGGCAATAAATTTATATCATTTACAAAATCTCCTCTAATAATCCCCTTTTGCTGCTTGGTTTTAAACGGATCTTTAATAAAATCATCGACGATCTTCTTTAAAGCCGATTCGCCTTCGCCCTGAATAACTATATCAGAATGTTCCAGTGCTTCTTCGGGCATTGCGCTGGCATGCACTCCGCCGAAAATAATCAAAATAGAAGGATTCTCCATACGGACACGATCGGCGATGGCGTATGCATCTTTGATAGTTAAAGTAGTCGAGGTAAAACCGATAATATCGGGCTTTATTTTATTTATTTTTTCAAAGATATTTTGCCCGGCCATTCCGTCAATAATGTAAACTTCTATTTCTGTAAAATTTTCCAGCAAATAGGCCGCCAAAAATCCAATATTAATGGGCGGAGCAGCTGTTGAGACGGCTCGATGGGTTTTTGGTGGATTTATGAATGCTATTTTAAACGGCATTTATTTTGTTATTATTTTTTCCAGCATAGCTGTTGACCTTTCCCAGGTGAACCCCCTAATTTTTTCATATCCGGCCAACGATAGCCTTGATAATTTTTTCTCGTTTTCTATTAATTCAATTATTTTTTCCCCAATTTGATCTGGTTTATTTGGCGGCACTATTATAACAGTTTGTTCGTCAATAGCATAATCCCTGATCGCTCCCGTATCGGTAGAAATTACAGCGCACTTACACGCCATTGCCTCCATGGGTGGCAGGCCAAATCCTTCTTCGCGGCTGGGCCAAATAAAAATATCGCTTTGACAGTAAAGTTTTCTTAGCTCTTCGGGGGTAGGCCGATAATAAAAATCGTAACCAGCTATTTCCGGTCCTGGCCGATAAGCTCCAAATAAAGTCAAACTAATCTCCGAATGCTTATCCTTGGCTATTAAAAAGGCTTTTAAACCGTCAAAAAATCCTTTTTTCTCAAGCACATGATACATCATCAAGATTTTCTTCGCGGTATTGATCTTTTTGTTTTCATTAAAAAATTGTTCCGTATCGATTCCGTTGGGTACTACACCGCAAACTTGCTCATGGAATCTTGTTTCTGCTAATTTCTTCAACCGCTGGGCAATAACAATTTTTTTTAATGGCATTCTCCAGGTCGAGTCAACCAGTTCTTTATTCCTGGTCCAAATTTCATAATCCTGAATAAAATAAAATTTTTTCCCCTTACTTTGAGGATAGGCTGCCAACCAATCTGCTGTCTCGTTTGCCGTAGCTATAGTAACGTCCGTATCGGGCACATTCTCTGCTGCAAGATTTTCAATTCTTATAATTTTTACCATTGGATCAAGCTTAAACCAATCCGGCCTGTCCTTGCCACTCATTACTTTTATCCTGTATTTTAACAGTTTTAAAAAACCTAAAAGCTTTTCTTTTACAGAAGCATCTTTATTCAAAACAAAAGGACTGATAATTGTTACTTCGTGCCCCAAAAAATTCAGGTTATTAGCGTGAGCAAAAATCACCTTTATGCCTCCGGTCAAACCTGTCGTAGGGACAAGAAAATTAATTTTCATATGGTTCTTTTTTTATCAGTACCGCATTAAAATAAGAATCAAACAGCAAAAAAACAAATATTCTTAAATAATTAATAACTTTCATGACGGTTTGAATGTTTAGTGCTCTTAATATTATTTTATATATTCCGCTCCGCGATTTTAAAGCTCTTGATATATTCTCGGGCAATAATATCTCATACTCAAACTTATTTTCCTTAAAAAACGTCTTCCATTCCCTTATTGAATATCTTTTTTCGTTCATGCCGTCTTCCAGATCGGCTTTCGCTTGGCCCCTTTCCTTGGTCCCTATCATGCCCTGGCATGGTTCATTTAAAACTACCAATTTACCTCCGGATTTTAAGACCCTATATATCTCGGCTAAAGTCTTGCCGACGTCAGGACTATGATGAAGAGAAGCGCTGATTAAAACGAAATCAAAAACCAAATCCTTAAAAGGCAGATTACTCATATCAGCTGAAATCCTTTCAAAATAGATATTTTTATTTTTTAAAAAAATATTGCCAGATTCTAACCCGTCTGGCGGCATGGTAAGGATATCAAGCGCAATACAATAATTTTTTTCAGCCAGCCTGGCGGTTACCCAACAATTGCCCGCCCCTATCTCTAGAATTGTTTTATTTTCAACATTTAAATATTTACTGAAGCTTAAAATAATATTTTCGCTGATTAATCGGCCAATTCTTTCCGTACGTAAGTCTATTCCCATTTTTTTTACATTAGGAAAATTTAACACCCAACTATCATTCTTAAAATCTGATATTTTATTATCTTTTTTTACTTCTGTTTCATTGGCTTTTTTTTCCTTCTCCGCGGATTCACTTAATTTTTCGTATAAATAAAGAATGCCTTTCGATATCAAAAAAATAGACCTGCAACTTTCACAAATCAAGCTACCGTCAATGATTGTTTTGTTTTCTGTTTTTGATTCAACAAATTCAAGATCACTGCCTGAACAAACCGGACAATTTATATATTTTAATAATTCTTTGCGCATAGTTGCTACTACATATATTTTTCAATTTCATTAATACCAACTCTAATTTTCAACTGCTCTCGCCTCTTTTTTATTTCCGACGACAGACTCCATAATTTTATAAATTCTTTTAACAAATATTGTTCAAGCAATAAGACAAAAACTAAACTTTTGATTTGATACCACCATGTCGCCGATTTAACCCGCCAGGAGATGGGCAGGTTTTTATATTTTACTAACAATATCCAATGATTTAAATAAGCCCATTTTTTAACTTGTTTATTTTTTTTAGCTCGATTTAATATAATTTGCCAATTACTCTCTCCAACCGGGGCTATCGAACGATGATGGTAGGCGACGGCATTGGGGCTAAAAATGATTTTCCAGCCGGCTAAGCGCAAACGATAGGAAAGGTCGCAATCTTCTTTATACATAAACATCAACTCGTCAAAATATTCCGGATAATTCCCATTATCGTAAGCGACATCGCGAAGCGCTTTTAATCTTAGCATAACTGCGGCGCCGGTAAAACCAAATACTTCTTCGGAAGCGATTAAATCTTTTTTATCTTGCTCGCCTTGATGACAATCGGAAAAACGATGTTCAGGTGTGATAAAAATTCCATAGCTATCAATAATACCGGTTTTTTTATTTTTAATAAAATCCCAATAAAGTATTTTTGGCGCGACCGCCCCGATTTTTTCATCGCTTTCCATAACCTCTAACATTTTTCCCGCCGCTTCCGGCTCTAAAACCATATCCGGATTCAGCGCTAAAAAATACTCCGCGCCGGCTTCAACCGCTTCTTTAATCATTAAATTAAAAGCTTTGGCAAAACCTAAATTTTTTCCGGCCCAGGTTAATTCAATTTCCGGAAAATTATTTTTTATATAAGCCGAATTGCCATTTTTTTCTTCTTCGCTGTTATCAACGGCTAAAATTTTAAAATCTTTAAAAGTCTGATTTCTAAGGCTTGGCAAAAAATACGGCAAATACTTTGCCGTGGATTCGCCGTAAGCTATAAAGCCGATATATAAACGCATGCCTTTCTATATTACAATCTTTTTTTAGCTAAATTTTTTAATTCTTCGTTAAATTTTACGATGGCCTGATTGATTATCGGGTCGAATTTTTCGTATAATTTCTTTTCTTTAACGTATTGCCCGGCCTCCAAAAGCGAATCGAACGTGCCGGCGTCCAGCCATTTGCCTTTCACCAAGCCGACTTCCAGCTCGCCTTTTTCCAAATACCAATTATGCAAATCAACTATCTCTATCTCACCGCGAGCGCTCGGCTTAACTTGTTTAGCCGCTTTTACTACCCTGTTATCATAAATATACAGGCCGGGGATGATATAATCGCTGACCCATTCTTTAGGCTTTTCCACGATCTTTACCGCTTTCATCTTATCGTCAAACACCACCACGCCCGACCGTTCCGGATCCGGTACTTTAACCGCGAATACTTTGCCGCCGCTCTTGAATTTTTTTATGTCTTCGGAAAAATCATCTTCAAAAATATTATCGCCTAAAATCATAGTTACATTATCCTCGCCGATAAAATTTTCACCAACGATAAAAGCGTCAGCCAAGCCGCGGGGCGTTTTCTGCACTTTAAATTCCAAGCGGATATCGTTTTTTTCAAAAATAGAGCCTAAGAGATTCAAAAAAAGGCCGGAATGCTCCGGAGAAATAATTATCAATATATCCCTTATGCCGGCCTTCACCAAAACATTCAACGGATAAAAAATCATCTGACGATCATAAATCGGCAAAAGCTGCTTTGAGGTTGTGGCCGTTAAAGGAAACAAGCGAGTAGCCGTTCCTCCGGCTAAAATAATTCCGCGCATAATAATATAAGTTTAAAATTTAAATTTAAAATTTGATTTTTACATTTTACATTTTTCAAGGTATTCTTCTAAGGCCTCCCGATAATCTCTTAACGGCGGCAATTTGGTATTTAATAATACCGAATACTTAGGCCTTTTCGCCGGACGAGCCAGTTTTTCGCCGGTTACGGCTTTCACTTCAGCTTTAATCCCGGCCAGCTTGAATAATTCTAACGCCGCCTCATGCCAAGTGCAGGCTCCGCTATTAGTTATATGATATATGCCGTAGCCGCTGTTTTTATCAACCAATTCTTTAGTGGCTTGAGCTAAATCGGGCGTATAAGTAAAACAGCTTAGTTCTTCGTCAACCACTTCAAGTATCGGCTTAATTCGCGCTTTCTCCAGCATAATATCAAAAAAACTCGGCTTAGCCATTTCACTTTTTCCTTTAGGCCCGAATAATTTTGACGTCCTGATTAAATACCACTTCAGCCCTGAACCGCTTAATTCCAAAATCCTTTTTTCGCCGTGGAATTTAGTTTTGCCGTAGCGGTTAACCGGCCTCGGTTCTTCAGTCTCAATATAGCCGCTTTCCCGAGCTCCGTCAAAAACATAATCGGTTGAATAATGCACGAGCGTAGCGCCGATACGCAAGCAGGCTTCGGCTAAAAATTTAGGACCGTCAATATTTATTTTTTTCGCCAGCTCGTATTCTTCGTCATCAGCCTCGCATTTATCAACCGCGTTATAGGCCGCGGCATTAATTACCAATTCCGGCTTAACATCGGCTAATTTTTTTAGTATCAACTCCCGGTCGCTTACGTCAATTTCTCCCCTATCCCAAGCGATAACTTCATTACCAACCGCAAACACTTTTACTAATTGTTGGCCTAAATTTCCTTTAGCGCCTAAAATTAATATTTTTGCCATATTTTTAATGTCATTGCGAGGAGTCCGTACTCGGACGACGAAGCAATCTAACAAATTATAAACTTTTTTCTAAACTTGTCATCCGTGAGCCTACCTGCCTACCGGCCTGCCTGCCGGTAGGCAGGTAGGCAGGCTTCGCTTCTTACAGAAGCTCGCAATGACAATCAGGATAAATCTAAAATTTTTTCTAAATACTTTTTAACCTCCAACTGTCGCTTAAGCGGATTTTCCAATTCTATGCTGATTATATCCGCCAGATAATCTTTATATTTTTTAACATAGTCAAGCTCGCTTAAATCGGCTAAATCATGGCTGTCGTAACTATAAAAATCCTGCTTACTTGACTTATCATAATAATGAATTTTTTCCGGCTTAACCGCCGCAATATGGTTGCAGCCAATTTTATGCTCTTGGCCGAATTTTTTTAATTTAATATTTTCGCTTCCGTTTTCACCCTCCGATAATACTAGCGCCTGCCAATGCGACAGATCAAAACATAGGCCGGCATATCTTTTCAAATCATTCTCTGTCGGCGTGTTACTTACAGTATTTTCAACATAAATTTTTTCAAAATAATTCTTATAATCCCGAGTTGATTTATAAAAATCATTTTCCGAATGCACGTTAAAAACTTCTGTTCCGTATTTATTTGTCAAATAATCCAATTCCTCAAGTTTCATATCATCTCTTAAATGAACATGCGGAATTTTTTTCAAACCGGTTTTTTCTAATAAATCATAAAGTTCACGACGCTCTTCTGCGTTAAGGGAAGTAGGGAATAAAGCGATTTCTTTAAGGCCTAATTCATCAATTTCTCTAACTTTATTTTTCCATTTGCCCGGCGTCCTCGTGGTTAGCCCTGGCAAAATTTTCTTATTTGCCATATTGTTTTTTATAATATTCCAAATATTCCCCGCTTTTTATATTCTGCCACCAAGCTTGATTATTTTTATACCAATCTATGGTTTTTCCCAGACCTTCGTCAAAATTAACAGCCGGCTCCCAGTCCAACTCGTTTTTAGCCTTAGAATAATCTATAGCGTAGCGCAGGTCATGGCCCGGCCGGTCGGAAACGTATTCAATCATCTCTTCGCCCCGATCCATTAATTTTAAAATTTTTCTGGTCAATTCCAAATTAGTTAATTCGCTGGCTCCGCCCAAGCAATAAGTTTCGCCTATCCGGCCTTTATTAATTATGGCGTCAACGCCGGCGTTGTGGTCACCAACATAAATCCAGTCGCGGATATTATTGCCCCGGCCATAAACCGGCACTTTTTTATTTTCCAGCAAGTTTGTTATGAATAATGGTATTACTTTTTCCGGAAATTGGTACGGGCCATAATTATTTGAACAATTGGAAATCGTAACCGGCAGCTTATGCGTATGCCAATAAGCGCGCGCCAGATGGTCTGAAGCCGCTTTAGAGGCGCTATATGGGCTTCTTGGATCGTAAGCGGTCTTTTCATTAAAAGCCGGGCCGGCCATGCCTAAAGCGCCGAAAACTTCATCCGTAGAAATATGGTGAAATCTTATTTTACCGTTATTTTTAGCCGCGTCCAATAAAATTCGCGTGCCTTCCACGTTAGTTCTTATAAAATCGCCGCAATCTATAATAGAGCGGTCAACATGCGACTCGGCCGCGAAATGCACGATTAAATCAACGCCCTTAACAATCTGGTTGACTAAACCAGCGTCGCAAATATCGCCTTTAATGAACTTATAATTTTTATTATTTTCCAAATCGCGTAAATTTTTCAAATTGCCGGCGTAAGTCAAGGCATCCAGATTGACAAGGCTGTCAGACGGATATTTCTTCAGCCAATAGTGTATAAAATTGGAACCGATAAACCCGGCTCCGCCGGTTATAAGTATCTTCATATTTTACTCTTTAATTTTCGCTAAAGTATTCGCGTATTTAGCTTTAAAATCATTTTTTATGGTATTATAAGGTTTTTTAAAAAATATGGTGGAGAAATAATTTATGGCATAGAGCCAGCCGGTTTTGGCGATGCCGTCTTTCTCTAGTCTCCTGCCGGAAGCGTAAATCGGCAAATCAAAAGTGAATTTAACGCCGCCGGCTTTTATCAAGCGCCTAGCCAAATCAGCGTCTTCTCCCCAAAAATCAAAATTAGAATTAAAACCGCCGATGGCTTCTAAGGCCGCGCGCTTAACCACGAAATTTCCGCCCTGGAGCATTGAGCCGACCCCGAGGATATAGCGATTAATAAGATAAATAAAAAAACCGGCGTAATAAAAAGTTTTAACGGCCGCGCGCGCGTTTTTTGATAAATCATAATAAATAAACGGGCCGCTTAAAGCCACGAGCTTATCATTTTTGGAAAATTCCTCAAATACTTTATCAAGCCAGCCCGGAGTCATTCTGGTATCGGCGTCAATATTAGCGACCAGTTCGCCGGTTGACGCTAAATAACCGGCGCGGCGCGCTTTCACCAAGCCTTTATCAGGCTCGTCAACCAGTTTAACCTGGGGAAATGAAGCGATAATTTCCCTGGTTTTATCGGTTGAAGCGTTATTAACCACCACGACTTCCATATCATAATTTCTGCCGTTCATTTCCGCTAAAATTGAATTCAAACAGCCGCCGATGCGGGCCTCTTCGTTATAAGCCGGAATAACTACGCTTAATTTCACCCCGTTAGAAATTATGTTATTTTCTTTAGGCATACCTTTTTATAAATTACCCTCGTTATCTTAATTATTTCTAACGGGGTGAATAAATTTTTAATAATAAATTATTTCTCAATGTCTTTTGTACTTTCCATCGGCGTGCGTAAATAACTAATTAATTTGCTAAATTGCGATGGTCCGTTTGCCTTACCGCGCGCTCCTCGTAAAATCATTTTTCTTTCTCCACCGCCCTTGCGCATGCCGAATCTGGCTTCGGGAAACGGCGTTAGTTTATCTAAAATTTTTCCTTTTAAATCCTTAGGCGGCTCGTCAATAGCTTCATATAAGCCAACGGCTGAAGGCAACTTCAATCCCCGCTTTTTAAAATCAAGCATCATATGTTTAAACTGCTTGAAAAAAACATCATAAAAATAACGCTGAGCTTTTTCTCCGCCCCAGGGAAATTTTGTCGGCATGCCGGTCTCGCCCATTTCATAATCTTTACCCCAAGTGGCTATTTCTTCAAAAACTTCTTTCAATAAATCAAATTGCCTAACCAGTTGTTTAAATATTTCTTTAGTCGGCGGCCAGCTTAAGCTAAGTTGCTTTTTTATATTCTCCATAGGGTAATGCCAGGTGCCGGGATAATAATCAATCACGATTTTATCAAAATAATCTTTAACTTCTTTAAACTTCGGCAGAAAGTCTTTAATGTCTTCGCCGGCTAGTTTGGCTAAATTACCGGCGACTAAAGTAGCGCTTAATTTTAAATCAGGATTATATTCTTTAAAAACTTCCTTGGTAATCCGGCACATCTCCGGCATATCTTCAACCGCCACCGGCGTATAAACTTTATTATTCAATTCATTTAAAATTTGAATCGTAATCACTTTTTTGCCGCCGGCATGCTCTAGGCCGTTTTTTACTTCTTCGGCGTATTTTCTGAATTCGTTATAAAATTCTTCTTTTTTGCCTTCTTTGTAAAGCTTTATCGCCCACTCGGGCGGATTAGATAAAATAATAATCGGCGCTTTTAGGCCGGCTTCTTCTTGGGCGAGTTTAGCGTCTTCATATCTTCCTAGAAGGTCCTTATTAAATTCTCCGGGTTTATTTTCTAACTTGCCCCAATGCCAATCATATCTGACTCGATCCACGCCATCGCTAGCCACGTCTTCATATAATTTTCTTAAATTTTCAGGGCTGCCAGTACCGGGATTATCGGGGCTATGGTCAGTGACAAAAACATCAATATCAAATTTACCCTCTCTTTCGGCTTTGGCTTCGTCTTTTTCTTTATTTTCAGGCAATTTTACATTTCCAAGCTTATCCAAAAACATTTCTTGCATATTTTTTATTTAATTTTAGCTAAAATAAAAAATTATAGATCTAGTGATCTTATGCTTATTATACTACTATTATTATAATTTTCAAGCTTATTTTTTATAATTTTTTATAGTTTCGCTATATAATTTTTCCCACTCTTTAGCGATATTGGGCGCGGAAAACTGCCTGACATATTCAGCCGCGCCACGGCTCAATTTTTCCCGCAATTCGTTATTTTCTAAAAGTAAAATAAATTTCTCCGCCATAGATTTTTCATCGCCGGCTTTGACCACAAAACCATTTTTTTCATTAACATACTCGGGCAAAGCTCGCGCGTCAACCGCCACGGCCGGCAGGCCGCAGGCCATAGCCTGCATTAAAGTCAAACTTTGAGTTTCCGAAGTAGAAGCGATAGAAAAAACTTCCGCGGCTTGATATAATTTTGCCAAATCAATTTTACTTAAGGTGCCGAAAAATTTAACTTCTTTTTCAACGCCCAATTCTCGCGCCAGGCGCTTAAGCTCGTCTTCAAGCTGGCCCGACCCGGCGATAGCTAAATTAATATCATTAATTTTTTCTTTTGCCAAAGCTACGGCTCTTATAAGTACCTCAATATTTTTTTCCAAAGACAAACGGCCGGCGTAAATAATAGTATTGTCGGATAAATTAAATTTTTTCTTATATTTCAGCTTTTCGCCGGACGGGCAGAAAGTATCAATATCAATCGGATTGGAAATAACTTTATGCGGCTTATTAAAATCATAAACCAGCATTTCTTTAAAAACCGACTGCGACGGCGCGGTTACGAAATCACAGCGGTTATAATACCAAACCGCGTAATCTAGGCTGGCCTTTTTTAAAAAATTAGGCCGAAACGGCACAAGTTTTATAAATTCCGAAATAGCGGTATGGTTAGTGCCGATTATGGGAAGCTTATTTAATTTGGCCGCGGCCAGAGCTTTAAGGCCGACGCCGAAAAAAAGCTGGGTGTGAATTATGTCCGGCTTGAAATCCTTAAAAAAATTCGGCGATATTACGGGAATAACTATTCTTGAATAATTGCTAATAAACGGCGCGGACGTAGAAAACAAGCGTTTAATTTTAATTTCTTTGCCAAGATCCAATTCTTCTTGATTGGCTAAATTTAAAGCTTGATAATTTTTAGCCGAGTATTTTGGCACGTAAAAATTTATTCTATGCCCCAGTTCGGCCAGTTCTTTGGCCAGCGAAATAATTGAATCGGATATACCGCTTAGCTCCGGATAAAAATTATCGGAAAAAATAGCGATTTTCATATTTCTAATTGATTTCTTCCTGGGAAATCTTTTTTGAAATCCGAGCGAATAAATAATGAATTATAATAAACAAAACTATGACCAAAACAATCAAATACTGGCCGTAATAAAAATATTTAGCCAGCGAATCATAGGCTCGGCCGAAAAAATAGCCTATTACGGTAAAAAAAACCGCCTTAGGCAGGCTTAAGGCGAATAAAATATAAAAAAACTTTTTAAATTCAAGCTTGGCCGCTCCGGTAATAACAAAGCCGGGCACGGGTATTATCGGCGAATATTTAATTATAAACAGGGCTTTCCAAGTATGCCGCAATAAAAATTTTTCCAATTTAAAAATCCTTGAATCGGTTAAGCCGAAATAATGGCCGAATTTTTCCACCATGCCGGCCCGGCTGATATAACCGATAAAATAAAGAATAACATCAACCGCCAGCTCGCCGAAAAAAGCCAGACTGAAAATAAAATAAACATTTAAATAGCCCAAAGCCGCGGCAAAAGCCGCGGCCGAAATAAAAATCGGACCGCCAACAATAATGGCGGCAAAAATCATTAAGTAACTGCTGGTTAAAATCCATGGCAAAATTATTGAAAAACTGGAAGCTGGCATTAGGTAATTTTAATCTTATTTAAAACTTCTTGGGCTTCATTGCCTTGATATTTTTTTGGCGGCCACAACTTTAGGCAATCATCCAATAATCTCGGCGTAACATGAAAATGCAAATGCGGCACGACTTGGCCGGCCGCCGGATCATTATTGGCTTGCACATTATAGCCTGGCACGGCCAAATTTTTCTTAAGGCTAAGGCCGACCTTTTTTATCGCCTTGATAATTTCGCATAATATTTCATCGTCCGCTTCCTCAATATTAGTCAGATGTTTTTTGGATACCACTAAAGTATGGCCGGGGTTTACCGGGTTTATGTCCAAAAAGGCCAAAACCTGATCATCTTCGTAGACTTTATAGCATGGCAATTCACCGGCAATGATTTTACAAAAAATACAAGACATATGATTTGCTGTCATCGCGAGGAGCAATAGCGACGAAGCAATCTCACAGACAACACATTTTCACTAAAATATTACCACCTTCCCGCTTATGTGATATTCGTGAGATTGCCTGCCTGCCGGTAGGCAGGCTTCGCTCCTTTCAGTCGCTCGCAATGACGAAAATATTTAATTAATTTGATATGGCGAATCAAGATCACTCTCCCACCTAACTTCGTCAACTTCTTCTTTTTTCCCCTCGCCTTTATATAATTTATCCGGCAGATTTATGCACCAGCCGTCCGCGCTGGAAATATTTTTATAGCCATGCACTACGCCGGGCGGCACAATTACCAAAACCGGGTTATCCTCTCCGGTTTGAATTTTCATATATTCGCCGTTAGTCCGGCTATTTTCCCGCCTATCCCATAAGTGCAGCTCAAAATTACCAGGGCCAACAAATACAAATCCATCGCTCTGATATTTATGTTCATGCGGCCCGCGCGCTATACCCGGCTTAGTCACGCTAATATAAGCCATAGCCGGACGATATTCTACTTCGTCCTGGCGATAAAATTCGGCTAACCAGCCCCTAGGGTCCTGATTCTTAGCGATTTTTTTGATTATTACGCCATCGATCATATAATTGTATTATAGCACAATTCAGTAATTTTCAATTATCAATTTTCAAACAATGTTTTAATTTATTAATTTTCAAATTGAAAATTTAATAATTGATCATTCATTCCTGCCTGCCTGCCGGCAGGCAGGGAAAATTGGTCATTGAAAATTGAAAATTTTAAGCCTTCCTCACTTTCGGCGTTACCCAAAAACCCATGTACTTGCCAAACATCAGCCGGGTTTGCGCGTCCAGGCCGGGTATGGCGCCAAAAAGTATGATGCTAACCGGCAAAATCAGCCACTGCAATACCATAGTCAAGCTCTTGCCAAAGCCGTATTTTTCCGGCCGCTTAGGCAGCAACATGGAAGAAATAATGGCGGAAAAAACCATGCCGACCATAGCCACGGTCATCAAAGTCCGCGATACTACCGGCAAATTGCTTGATAAAACGGTTATATTAAAACGATCGCCGCCCAAAATCATGGGCATCCAGCCGATGACGCCGATTATTAAAGCATTGGTCGCCCAAGAATTAAAGCCGTATAGCTGGATGAAAATTTTATTGATTACCTTACCGACGGGCAAATTCTTTCTCTCCTTTATGGCATTAAACATTAAATAAGGCAGATTTTCCACGCCCCAGCCCCAGCGCCTCTGCTGTTTATATAAATTTTTCATGGTGCGGATCGTAGTTTCGTCCATGCAAACATCCATGGAAACCGGAAAGTACAAAGGTTCAACGCGATAATTGCCTTTATAGTTAAGATAGCAATGCCAAAAAACGCGCGAATCTTCGCTCACCATATTAGTAGACCAAAAATCTATATCTACCAAAGCCCGCCAAGTCATGGAGTGGGAAGAATAAGTCGCCAGCTTTTCCTGCCTGATCTGCTGCATCATCTGCCAAAAAGTATTGGAGGCGGCCGCTACGCGCGCGAAAAAAGGCGCTTGCCAGATATTATTATGATAGACCGGGATGGGCTGGTAGCTGGCCAAATACGGATCGGCTACGGTTAAAAATTTATGAGTCAAACAATAAAAATAGCCGGGGATAACGACCGTATCCATGTCAAAAACACTAATTAAAATTTTATCATAATCATAATTGAATTTATCAATAATTTCTTGCTTGACTTGTCTCGCCGCCCAAGCCTGATTAGCGCCTTTACCTTTGATTTCACCGGCTATGTTATCAGGATGAACGGTTATTAAAAAATGCTTGAATTTATCAGCGAACTCATACTCAATTATCCGAGCTCTTTCCCTGGCTTCGCTGCCGGCCCGTTCTTCAATAGCTAAAACCATAATTATTTTATCGGTCGGATAACCGTCTTGAATCAGAGCCTCAAAGCTCGGCCTGATAACTTCCAGACTTTCATTATAAGTTGGAAAAATCACTAGATGAATAATATCTTGCCACTTAAAATTATTGGCCGAAGAGGCCGGTAATTCTTCGCATCGCTTAAACCAATCAATTTTTATATTTTTTTTCATGCTTAAATAAGCGGCAAAAAGATTTATGCCTAAATAGATTACGAGCAGCAGCCAATAAACATCAAAAGCAATAATAAAATAAGCCACCCAAACCGGTTTTATCGCGGAAAACACCAGTAAAATAATTAAGGTTGCCCAAGACAAAAAACCGGGAAAAATTTCCAAAAGGCGGTAAAGCCTTCTGTCTTTCGCGTCAACTAAATCGGTCGCTTTGCTTATTTTCAAATATTGCATAAAAATACGAAAATAAAAAAAAATTATTTATTTCGCTCGCCAATATTCGCGCCGTCCGT
The DNA here is from genome assembly GCA_041662965.1 of Patescibacteria group bacterium. Classification (NCBI taxonomy): domain Bacteria; species Patescibacteria group bacterium. Next base: position 29,447 of record JBAZRI010000006.1, read on the forward strand.
ATTTATTTTTTTGAATAAATAACCGCCGGCAAAATACAATAAATATAAACCGAGCGTAAAAATCAGCCAATCTATAAAATAATTTATATTTAACAAATAAACTAAAAACACCCGCCAAAGCCAAAACGGATAAAGAAAAACATCCCAGCTGTTAAAACGGTTTAATAAGCCGAGCAATACGCCTAGCGAAGTTATGGGAATAATCAAAGCGGCGAAAAAACTTGGCCGTAATTTTTTAAATATCTCATGAGCCAAATCAGACATTAATTTCAGGAGATAATAAAAAGAAACCCAGCCGAAGCCGGAGTAAATAAAAAAAACCATAATCATCCAGGCATTATCCGCGCAAACTCTGTCCGGCGAATCAAGCGGACAATAATTTAAAAGATGCCTGATATCGGTTATGATATAAGCCGTATTGGGAAAAAATAACAGCCAAAAAATAAACAAAATAACCGCGGCTATTTTTTGATAAAATTTCCTTAAACCGGTACGGCGCCAATACGATTTTAAAAAAATATAAAACGCTAGCGGCAGCAAAACTAAAAAAATATTCCAAATAACGGTAACCAGCTGATAATCATTAATGGCGATATTATTTAAAGCCGGATAATGATTATAAAAATTATCGAGGCTTAAAAATGATATATGTATAATTCTGTCCATAAAAAATAAATAACTGCCGCGTTGCTGTCGTGCCGCCATCTTATAGCAACAAAAGCGGCTAATCGCGGCTTAAGATCACATCTTCATTTTCTTTTATAACAGCGCCGGATTGATCGGCCTTATCAGAACCAGGCGTTTTAAAATTACCCGGCCTTGGTTCAATTTTCTTGCCTTGAAAATTAACCGGTCCGCTTTTAATCGCCTGCCCCAAACTAACAGCCGGCGCCGGCTTAGCGGCCGAAAAATTTTCGCTGATTTCCGGCCTAGCCTTAACCGAGATGCTTGATAACTCCCGCTTTTTAGCCTCTAGCCTGCCCTCTATTTCTTGTTTTTTTTCTTTTTTAACCAAACTCAAACAATCTCTGCAGAAAATCGGCCTAATCCCGTCAGGCACGAAAGAAATTTGCGTTGGCTTAGAGCAGCGGCTGCAAACATAATTATATTTATTAATATCCGGCTCTTTAAAATTTTCCGCCGGCGGCTTGATCACGGTGTTTTTATCGCCAGGCGCCGGCGAAAAAAATTTTGGCGCTTGTCTCGGCGCCGTAAACTGCCGCGCCTCCGCTTCTTTAAATATTTTTCTTTCCGGCCTTTTTTCAATTTTATCTACCATATCTTCATTATTGGCGTGCCAACGGTTAATTTTTTCTTCAACCGCCAGTCTTTGCTTAGCGTATCTTTCGCGCGAGACCTTAATCACTTTTTCTTTATTATCTGTTTTTTCTTCGTCGGTCAAAGGCGCCCGGCCGCGGGCGGAAAAAGGATCGGAAGAAACCCCGTCAATCATTAATTTAATATAAAATTCATATTTGGCTAAATTAACCAAATCTTCTTCAGTGAATACCGGAGTAAACTCTTTGACCAATTCTTCGGCGTCAGTCGCGCCCACCCTGAAAACAACCAAAGTGCCGACGTTGCCGAAAACCGCCGGCTTAACTATCTCTCCCAGCTGTTCAATATATTGATGCGCCATTATTAAATTAAGCCGATACTTTCTGGCTTCGGATAAAATATTGGCAAAACTGTCAGTCGTAAAATTTTGGAATTCATCAATATAAAGATAAAAATCTTTACGGTCACGCTCCAATATATCAACCCGGCTCATAACCGATAGCTGGACTTTAGTAATCATCATGGCGCCGAGTAGCGCCGAATTATCTTCGCCAATCCGGCCCTTGCTTAAATTCAAAATTAAAATTTTTCCCGTATCCATAACTTCTCTTAAATCAATTGAGGATTTAACTTGGCCGACGATATTTCTTATGAGCGCGCTGGATAAAAACTGCCCGACTTTATTCTGAATCGGCGAAACCGCTTCCGAAGCGAAATTATTGGCATAACCGGAAAATTCATTAACCCAAAAAGATTTAACCACCGGATCCTGAATTTTTTCAATAACTTTTTTCCTGAAATTTTTATCCGAGAGCATCCTGGTTATGGCTAAGAGCGTCGAACCCGGATAATCTAAAACAGCTAAAATGGCATTGCGTAAAATATATTCCAGCCTCGGTCCCCAAGAATCTGCCCAAAGCTTTTTAAAAACTCCTATCAGGCCGGAAGCGACTAAATGCCTTAAGTGCGGCTCCACCTGTTCAACTATGTTAAAAGCGATCGGATAATCAATGTCGGACGGATTAAAATAAATTACATCGTTAACCCGGCTGGAAGGAATATAGTCAATAATTTTTTCCGCCAAATCTCCATGAGGGTCAACCACCATAACGCCTTTGCCCGACCTGATATCGTCAACAATCATATTTTCCAAAATAGTTGACTTGCCCATGCCGGTTTTACCAACCAAATACATATGGCGGCGGCGATCGTCGGTTTTAATACCGAACTGCCTATATTGATTGCGAAAATTTGTTTCCGCGAAAACTGTTATTTCTTCTGGCATAAAAAAATATAATATCTAATTATTCTAATTTCTAATTTATCTAATTAAACCCCAAACTCCAATGGCCAATGACCAAGCCAACCCTAATTTTATAATTTAATTTTATTGGTCATTGGGATTTGGTTATTGGGATTTTCAGCATTACACTATCGGCAAATTATCCGGCGGTAAATCTTTCGGCTTAGCCTTTGACTTATTTTCATCTAATTTATCGGCTGAAGCAAAAATATTTTCGGCTTTAGTCGGAAAACCGAACTCCAAATCTTTAGCTGAACTTTCTATGCTTACGGGCAAGCCGGCCGGCGGTTCGGCTTTTCTGCCCGGAGCCTTCTGGACTAAAGGCGCTTTAACCGAAGCTTCAACCGGAAAATGCCAGATTGAGGCTAATTCTTCGGTATTAAGAATATGCGGCAACCGTCCGCGGGCATCGCTTCTTAACCTATAAGCCGTCATTAATTTATTCTTTCTAGCGTTAACGCGATATTTGCCAAAAATTCTGTCATAAGTCACTTTAGTCATAGTGCCGCCATCGCCCGTATCCGGCTTATAGGAATTCAAATCGTTAAAATTAAATTGCTTCATATAGCCGGTAAAACCGTAAGCTACCTTATTTTTATTCATGGTTTCCTTTTTAGTCAGATAAAGATACCTGATTTTAACGCCAAAGCCGATCTTACCGATTTTTTCCTGTATTTCTTCAACCTGTCTTTTTTGCCTGGGCTTTAAATTCATCATTTTAAATTGCGGCTCTTTTTCTTCCGCTTTAGCGGCATCAATATCTCCCCATAAGCTATAAATCATTTCACTTATCGACCCCATAAAATTAACTATGCCGTCAATAAGTTTATCCGCCAGATTATTTCCCTTTGTTTTTTCGCCGATAATTTTTTTTATTTCCTCTTCGCCTTCATCCTCCCACTTAGTGCCGATTGGTATGGTTAAAATTTGATACCATAATTGTTCGCCTTTTTTCATGCTGCCCATCAAATCCATCAGTACGGCCATAGGATCTTTATATTGAGTTTCCGGCTCGCCCATCTGATGCTCAAAATGCTTATAAGTCTTGATCGGATAAACCGAATTTTTCACTAAAATATATTCACTGCCGAAAATATCATATTCTTCATCAGGGAAAACCGTGGGCAAGCCCTGGGTATAATCGTTGACCTCGGTAATTTCCGCGTCCGGATATTGGGAATAAATCGCCGCTTCCACTAAATTACGATATTTTTCCGGTAGCCAGATTAAAAATTGAGTATAACCGTCAATACTGACTATCTCAAAGCTGAAAAAAAGCTGCCACTCGCCCAGCCACCATTTTTCAAATAAATCCTTGGTGCTATGCGCGCCGGCTAAATAAGCAAAAATATTTTCTACGGCCATGGGCGTTTGGGCGTTGCCTCGCGGCACATCTATAGCCAATAAAACGGCTTTTTCTGAAGCGCCGTAAGCTAAACGGATATACCTTAGCCAAACTTGAGCCACGCCCCAAATAAAAGTAGCGGCAATCGGAATCCAGCCGACATAAAGAAACAGCTTTAAGAGTATTTGATCCGCCGGCAAAGCCAAAAAATCCATTATTGGCTGTAAATTTATAACTATATCCATGAGAGATCGGTTATAAGTTAGTTGGTTAATCAGTTGGCTAGTTGCCTCATATAAACAAAAAATCGCTCAACCGGTTAACCGATTAACTGATTTTATTCTACCATATTTACCCTAATTCTGCCAAATAAAAAACAGACTTAACTCAACTGATAATTATCAGCTGGATTAAATCCGCTTTTTATAAAGAAACTCATTAAATTTTTATTTTTATTTTTACCCTGTCAAATAATTTCGCCCCTGGCTAAATTAGCGCTAAGCGCTATTTGACGGGGTAAAATTATTCGCTAACCGGCTTATTATTTTTTATTTTATATTTACCGTCGCCAGTAACTTCAAACTTATCCCGATTCATTAAAGCTAAATTTATAGTGGCTTTTTTAACAATCCTTTGCTCTAAAACTTTATTGATAATTTCTTCGCGGTTCAAAGGCTGGCCTGATTCAGCTATGATTTTTTCAATCACGTCGGCGACCGTGCCTTTCTGATAGCCCCATTCTTTCAGCCCATAAAGGCCGCGGCCGACTAAAATATATTTTTCATCTAAAATCAATTCATTATGCACCGTAGCCGCGTTGGCTTTTTTCTTGTCAAAACTTATTTGATTTATTCTATCGGCGATCTCGGCAAAATGCATAGGCTTGCCGCTATTTTTTAAAATCAAATAAATTTTATCGTTAATTGTTTTCGGCTTGATCTCGCGCCAATCATTTATGCCCCAAAGGCCGAATTTATTTTGTTCAATTTTCTTGGCAGCCTGCAAAATTGAATAAATAACTTTATTGCCGTTAACTACATCGGCATTTTCTTTAAATAAATCATTGGCTAAAATTCCGGATATATCTAAATTGCCGGCCGGGCTGAATTTTTCCTCGTTATTTTTATAAGCCTCGAGGCTTTTCGACAAATTAACCAATTCTTCGGTCATAAATATCTTTTTGATTTCTTGTATTTTTTCCAAAAGCTCTTTAGCTAAAGCTTCTAAATGCTCCAAAGACTGATATTTTAATTTAAAAGATTCTTTAAAATGCTCTGAATCGCCTATGGCTTCAAATTCGTCATGCAATAATTTTGATATTAAAAAATCAAAATGGCGCTTATGTTTTATTTCATTGGCGCCGTTTTTACCGCCGCTGATGGAAAAATTAACCAAATTATTAAACAAATATTCTTTTTCCATAAGTCCGCCGTGTTCTTCCAGCAAATTGATTATAATATTTTTTAAACCGCTTAAATAATTGTCTAAATTCTCAAGCTGCCTTAACCTTTTAATGCTGGCGGTTTCAATCTGCCTGATGCGCTCTCTGGTTAATTTATGGATTTTACCGATTTCTTCCAAAGTTTCTTTCGTGTTTCCGCCCAAGCCAAACCGCCTAATTAAAACATCGCGCTCTCTTTCTTCGAGCTCGCTGAATAAATTAGTGATTATTTCAACCGCGTCAAGTTTAGCGACTTCCTCGGCTTGATGGTTGTTCATTATTTGGTCTAAAATGGATTTATTGTCATTTTCCATAAAATTGCTTACCCCGCCTCGCGCAGAGAAAAAAATTTAAATTAATATCTCCTTTTTTAAAATATATTAAACAAGACTATCAGGTTTTTGTCTATTGTATATTTTATTGCAATATATTAACATATTTATTTTCATAAGTCAAGGACTATAAAAAAATATAAATAAAAAAGGCTAGTATTAGCCTTAAATTATCTTAATCTACTGATTAGCTCCTAACCTTAAAAATACTGAACTTCTTCTTCCAGGTTAATTTTATATTTATTTTTAATTTTAATTTTTATTAAATTTATAAGGTTAACCACATCCTCGGCTTGGGCTTTGCCCGTATTTATTATGAAATTAGCATGCTTTTTACTAACTTTAGCTCCGCCCACGATTTTACCTTTAAGCCCAAGCCGATCAATCAGCAAACCAGCGCTGATTTTACCGTTTTTAACTAAGCCTTTGGACGTTAAAGCTTCGGCCAACTTCTTATTCCGCCTTAAAACTTTTTTATATTCCAAATTTTTAAAAACACAGCCGGCGCTCGGTTCCTTAGGCTTGGAATCAAAGCGATGATTAAAATTTTTCCGGCTTAAAGCTTCTATTTTTTCTCGCGCGCCTTTAATTAATTTCAATTTAACTCCGACGATTAACAAATTTTTTCTTTTCTTAAAAAGAGAATCGCGATAATTAAAGCCGCAAGCTTGGTTATCAAATTTTACGAACTTTTTTCCAGCTAAATCGTAAGCTTCAACTTCGGCGACAGAGTCGGACATATCAAGGCCGTAAGCTCCGGCGTTTCCCCTAACCGCGCCGCCAAGGCTGCCGGGGATGCCGAAGGCCCATTCCAGCCCGCTTAAGCCGGCCGACGCGGAAATTTTAGCCAGCTTAGTCAGGCTCGTGCCAGCCCAGCAAGTTACATATTTTTTTTTGATAGAATAATCTTCGCCGGAAATTTTCAAAACCAAGCCTTTAATTTTCTTTCTAACGATTAAAATATTGCTGCCGCCGGCTAAAACAGCTAGGGGTAATTTTTTGGCTTTAGCCCAAGCGGCGGCTTGAGCGAGCTCTCGCCTATTTTTTACCGCCATAAAAAATTCGGCCTGGCCGCCGATGCGGAAAGTTGTCAAAGGGGTTAAATCAAAATTTTTTTGGATTAATTTCTCTATGGACATATTTAATATTTTCACGCACGATTAATCATAATTTATTTGATACATTATATTTTTTGTTTATCCCCGGAGGGGGGAAATATTATTTATCCCCGGAGGGGGGGGAACCTTTTTCTAAAAAAGGTTTTAAAGGTTACGGCAATAAAATCGCAACGACAGACAAAGTATCCAGGTCAACCAGCGGTTCAACGATAGCGGTTTGCCAAACTTCATTATTTTCTTTGTTAATCTCGGTTACCCTGCCAATCACCAAGCCTCGCGGTATGTTTTGCTCCAACCCTGAAGTGGCGACGATATCACCAGCTTTAATATTTTCCGTCTGGGGTATAAAATCCATTTTAATCATTAAGCCAAGCTCTCCCGAGGCAATGCCTGAAGTTTTATTTTCTCCAAAAATTGACGCTGCTAATTTGCTATTCTTATTGGTCACTAAATAAACTTCCGCGATCTGCTCTTTAACATTAACAATTTTACCGATAATAACGCCTTGGCTCGTAGAGCCGATAGCCGTTGAGCTAACAACCGCCAAACCGGCGAACAAACCGTCTCTAGCGCCCTTGTCAATCACGATTGACTGGTTGCCTTCGCTGCTCGCCCCGGTTAACTCGCCGCGAGAAATAATATTAGCCATTAAATAGCGCCGATTGTCTTTATTCAAAAAATTCAGATGCTTTCTCAATACTGTATTTTCTTCTTCTAAAAATCTTAGCTTAACATTTTCAGCTATCAATTGATTTATTTTCTCTTCGGCTTGCTTTAGCTCGGCCGCCAAATCCTGCTTCCCGGTCTCCGTCAAATAAATTTTATTCAAATTCGTGCTTAAAGAATAAAAGGTTCTAAACATCGGCTCAAGACTCTTGTTTAAAAAAGATTCAAGCGGATTTAACAACTTGGCATAATGCAAAAAAATAAGCAGCAAAATTACCGCCGTTATGACAAAATATTTTTTAACGTTTAACTTTATCATACCGATTAAACATTATATCAGGTAAGAATGACTAATGACTAATTTCTAATGTCAAATCAATGCCAAAATTCAAATGTCAAAAATAATTAATTTAAATTTGTCATTTGTCATTAGAAATTTGTCATTACTTTAGTATTCTTCCGTAGCCGGCGATAGCACCTTGGCGAGCAAAGCCGGATCGGCTAATAGCATGCCCGTGCCCCTAACCACGCAGGTTAAAGGATCCTCGGCCACTCTGACCGGAATTTTAGTGGCTTGGGCGATTTCTTTATCCAAGCCGCGAAGCAAAGCGCCGCCGCCGGTTAAAACAATGCCGTGCTCGTAAATATCCGAAACTAATTCCGGCGGCGTGGTTTCTAAAGTTATTTTTATGTTTTCTATAATTTGCCTGATGACTCTTTGCATGGCTTCCCTTACCTGGCTGTCAGTTATCATAACTTCTTTAGGCAAGCCATTGATTAAATCCCGGCCGCGCAAAGGCATTTCCATGGATTCTTTCAGGGCCGAAGCCGAACCGATCCTGATTTTTATGTTTTCCGCCACCTGCTCGCCGATTAAAATATTAAATTCTTCGCGCACATATTGGATAATGTCATTATCCAGCGCGTTGCCGGCCAGGCGCAAAGTTTTCCAGGTTACCACCCCGCCCAAAGAAATAACCGCGATTTCGGTCGTACCGCCGCCGATATCAACCACCATGGTGGCCTGGGGGCCGGTAACGTCCAGGCGGGTGCCGATAGCCGCGGCCATTGATTGCTCAATCAAAAAAACTTCGCGCGCTCCGGCCGATTTGGCCGCGTCTTCAACCGCTTTCTTCTCCACCTCGGTAATATCCAAAGGAATGCCGATAACCACCCGCGGCCGCGGCACTAAAGTAAAATGCTCGGCGTGCACTTTATCAATAAAATACTTAAGCATTTTTTCCGTAACTTCAAAATCGGAAATCACGCCGTCCACCAAAGGCTTAATGGCCTGGATATGGGGCGGGGTTTTACCAAGCATTTTTTTCGCTTCCGCGCCCACGCATAAAATTTCATCGGTGCGCATATTAACCGCCACCACCGAAGGTTCATTGATAACAATCCCCTTGTCCGGCGTGTAAACTAAAGTATTGGTCGTGCCCAGATCAATGCCCAGGTCTTTAGAAAATTTTCCGAAAAATTTATTTAGCATTTAATTAATTATGAGTTTCATTATAATTTTCCCATTTCCACTCCCTATTTTTATTATATTCTAATTTTTTTATAATCTCTTTTTCTAAATCTATTTTATAAACTCCGGCCAAATGTAAAATTCTGATTATTGCATCCGCTAACTCTTCGGCGAAACCGTCTTTACCATTCATTTTTTTTCGCCGATAAGCTTCCATGGCTTCGCTGACCTCGCTATGAATAAGCGCGATTTTTTCCAGCGTATTAATTTCCTCGGGTTTAACGCCGAACTTCTTATCTTCGGCAAGTTTCATAACTAGTTCAATTAATTTTTCCAAGCTTAAATTCGCCATAAATTTATTAATTACTATTACAGTTTACCTTAAAAATAAGCTTTTTGTCAAAAAACGGCCGCTTGTAAAAATGCCGCCGTTTTTTAAATAATTATTTATTTTTTAGATTTATTTTTTTCCTAATTTTTCCCAAACCACTAAAATCGGCGAAGCCACGAAGATTGAGGAATAGGTGCCGATGAAAATACCGATAGCCAAAGCCAGGACAAAAGTCCTGATGGACGCGCCGCCGAAAATAATAATGGCCGCTAAAACTAACAGCACGGTTAAAGAAGTATTAAGCGAACGAACGATAGTTTGGTTTAGGCTGGTGTTAACCGTACCTTCAAAATCTTCATTGCTTTTCGGTAAATTCTCGCGTAAACGGTCAAAGACGACGATCGTGTCATGAACCGAATAGCCGAGTACGGTTAAGACCGCGGCGACAAAAGCCGTATTAATTTCTATGCCGTAGAAATGCCCCAAAAAGGCAAATACGCCCACAGTAATAACCACGTCATGAAACATGGCGATAATCGCGGCCGAACCATATTTCCAGGCAGCAACCGGGCGGGAAACAGTCCTGAAAGCATAAGTGATATAAGATAACATGGCTATAAGCGCGAAAAATATGGCCCAAAGCGATTTGATTTTTAATTCCGCGCCGATTGACGGGCCGACTGATTCAAAACGCTGTTCTTCGATCAAATTATTTTTATTCTCTTTTTGGGCCAGCTCGTTTAATTTGTCTAAGATGGCTTGATGGGTTTCTTCAGCTGTTTCCTGAAATTTTAACATAATATCCTGCTCGCCTACCGGCTGAATAATCAAACTATTCAGCTTAAGATCGGCTAAACCGGTTTCAATCTGGCTGACTGACGGCCTGGCGCCCGTAAACTTTGCTTCAAGCAAGCTGCCGCCGGTAAAATCAATGCCGTATTTTAAACCCCAAACAAATAAAGCCAAAGCAAAAATCACGAATAAAGCAGCGGAAATTCCCAGCCAAATATTGCGTTTTTGAATTATTTTGAAGTTAGTCATAGAAAATTAATTATACTGGCTGATTGGGCTAAATTTGTAAAATTTTCGTGCGAGGACTGTTTGAGGCCGCCAGCAGGCGGACGAGTTCCCTGCCTACCGGCAGGCAGGCGCAGTAGAAAATTTTATAAATTTAGCCCAATCACGCATGTTGCTATTTATTTTTAATTGAGGTAATCAAAGCGTGCCTTTTTTCCAGCCAGGCCGACGGTATTAAATTTAAAAAATTTCTAGTGATAAATATAGCGGTAAACATGGAAATAATCACGCCGAGGCCGAGTGTTATGGCAAAACCTTTAACCGCGCTGGTCGTGAACATAATCAAAATAAAGCAAGTAATCAAAGTATTGAAATTACTATCTCTGATTGACGGCCAGGCGCGCTTAAAACCGTCTTCAATCGCGCTGGTCAACGGCTTGCCGTTAGCGATTTCTTCTTTCATCCTGGCAAAAATCAAGATATTGGCGTCAACGGCCATACCAACCGAAACAATGGCTCCGGCCAGACCGGCTAAAGTTAAGGTCACGGGCGATAAGCCGCCGATAAAATATAATAATATATAACTTAAAAACGCGAATAAAATAAACCAGCCGTTAACCGTGATGCCGATTAAAAGGAAAATGCCGACTAGCAATAAAGCGGCCATGGAAAAACCGATTTTAAAGATGGCAAAAACTGTTAAACTGTAAACCGCCAGCGCCAAGACCGCCATTAAGCCGGGCAACCTATAAAAAAGAATCATGAATATGGCAATAATAATAAAACCGATGATGCCGGCGCGCGCGCTATCGGCCATTGATTTTTGGCCTAAGCTTGGGCCGATGGTTTGCTGGTTTACCAGTTCAATCGGCACGGGCAAAGCTCCGGCGTTAAGCCGTTGCGTTAATAATTTAGCTTCGGTAATATTAAATTTTCCGGAAATTACGGCTTTGCCGCCGGTAATTTTTTCATTAACATTCGGCACGCTGATCGGATAGTTATCCAGATAAATCGCCACCGGCTTGCCGACGTTGCGCGCCGTAATTTCTTCAAACATTTTCGCGCCTTCATCGTCAAAAACTAATGACACTTCAGGCGAACCGTCTTGAGGATTAAACTCCACAGTAGCCGATTTTAAATTTTTTCCGGTCAGCTCGGTATTTTTCCATTCGCTCTGCGTTCCGATAATATCCGTTTCGGTCATGGTTCTAATAAATATATGGCTAACTTTAATTTCTTCAACTTTTCTTTCGTCTTGCTTATAAATCAGATGATAACCGAATTCAGTTTCCACCGGCGCGGAAATCGTGCCGACCGCCTGTTTAAACACTTCGTCTTCAAACGGCTTAACCATGGCGCCGGCGCCAAACCAGCCTAATTCGCCGCCGGTTTCTCGCGCGTTCGGTTCAGTGGAATTTTGCTTAACTAAATCCTTAAAATTAGCCGGCGTGGCTCCCTCTTTTAATTTATTAATTTTTGCCAAAGCCTCTTCTTTAGTCAAGCCGCTTTCGCAGCCGGTTACGCCGGTATAGCAAATCAGCAAATGCGAAGCTTTAACTTCTTTTTCTTCAGTATTGCTAAAAGGATTAATTTTTACTTTTTTATCTTCAACTTTAAGAATTTCAAAGCCGCCGGTTGTTTTTCCTAAATCAACGCTGGTCTTCCCAACCGCGATATTTTTCGCTAAATTATATATTTCCGGATTATCTTTTTCCGTAATATAGCCCAAATCGCCGCCCGAAGCTTTAGTTTTTTCGTCTTGGCTGTAAGCCGCGGCCAAGGCTTTAAAATCGCCGCCGGAAATAACTTTGCCTAAAACTTCAGTAGCAAGCTTTTCCGCCGCTGTATTATAATCCTCAAGCTGTTTAGTTTCTTCAGCCGTCATTTTCCTGATTTCATTATTCTGCTCTTTAAATTCTAGCAAAGGGGTTTCGCCGATCATTTTGATAGCTTGCTTAACGTCCTTAATGCCGGCCATTTCCACGATTATCCGATAGTCGCCGCCCGAAGTGCGGTTAATCTGCACGTTAGGCTCGCTCACGCCAAAAACATTTATTCTGCGCTCAATCACGTCGCGCACACCTTCAACCGCGTTGCCTTTTTCAGCGGACGAAAGAGCCGAAACATCGGCCTGATAAGTTAATTGCGTGCCGCCGAGTAAATCCAGCCCCAATCTAAAAGGCACTTCTTTAACTTTAGGAAAAGGAATTTTAAATTTATCCACCGCTTTATTATAATAGGCGCCGAAATCTATGAGCGACGTCACTAAAACTAAAATCATGATGCAAGTAAAAACCCACCAGATTTTACCGCGCGCGCTGGGTTTTAATAAATTCTGTAAAATGTTATCAGACATAAATTAATAACACCCTTAGGGGTGCGAATGAAGTTATTTCTCTTATTAATATATTTTAGTTTAAACTCAAGATAAAATCAAGGGAAAATAAATGGCTAAGGTTAAATATATTTATTTCCCACAACACTTTTTAAACTTCTTGCCGCTCCCGCACGGACAGGGGTCGTTACGGCCGATCTTCTCCCCTTCCGCGTCTTTTACTTTTTCATGCACCAGGTCAACGGTTTCATTTTTCTTTTTATCATCGCCGCCGGTTTTAAATGCCGAGAACGAACCCGTATTCTTATCCATAGTTTTAGCCGGCGCGATATAATTCTGCGGACGCGTTTTTAAAGTCGGCGCGACAAAATTTCCCAAATCAGCCACTTTAAATATGGAATAAGCGACTTGCTTTTGAGTGAGATTATTTAATTCATTATATAAAATATAAGCCTCTTTTTTATATTCTACCAGCGGATCGCGCTGGCCGTAGCCGCGAAGCCCGATGCCATGCCGCATATGGTCCATGGCTTCAAGATGCTCAATCCACAGCATGTCCATTGACCTGATTAAAACCGACTTTTCAACTTGCGGCCAATTAACGCTAGCTTCAGCCGCCAGCTTGGAAATTTTTTCATAATTACTTTTAGCCAAACCGGCCAGATGCTCAATAATTTTTGTCCTGACTTTTACTTTATCCAATTTATCGCCGTCTTGAATCAGCGCGGCCAAATCTTCTTTTAATTTCGGTTCAACGTTAAAAATAGTCGAGGTTACCTGATAAATTTCCTGGACATTCCAGTCGCGAGCGCTATCCGCGGCCGTATGAAAAATCACCGCCTGCTCAATTTCGTTTTCAACCATTTCTAAAATTATGGAAGACAAAGTTTTATTTTCATCGCCAGATACAGTAGAAACCGAAGCATTCTCTTGCTCCGATGGTGTTCGTGAGATTGCTTCGCTAGCACTCGCAATGACAGTACTAGCTTCCGCCAATTCCAAAATTTCTCTTCTTTTTCTGTAAATAGTTTCGCGATGCTTGTTTATGACGTCATCATATTCAACCAAATGCTTTCTGATATCAAAATTATTGCCTTCTACCTTCATTTGCGCCGATTCAATGGAGCGCGACACCATGCCGTTTTCTATGGGCATATCTTCCGGAACTTTTAAAGTCTTCATCAAACTTTTCATCCTGTCGCCGCCGAAAATTCTCATCAAATCATCTTCCATGGAAACGTAAAACTGCGATGACCCGGGATCGCCCTGGCGACCGGCGCGGCCTCTAAGCTGATTATCAATGCGCCTTGATTCATGGCGTTCGGTGCCGATAATATGCAAACCGCCGGCCTGAATTACTTTTTTCTGCTCTTCTAAATCAACCGGATTGCCGCCTAAAATAATATCAACGCCGCGGCCGGCCATGTTAGTAGCGATAGTTACTCCGCCGAATTCTCCGGCCCGCGCGATAATTTGCGCTTCTTTTTCATGATGCTTGGCGTTTAAAATTTGCGGGATTACGCCTTCGCGTTCCAGCATCTCGCCTAAAATTTCATTTTTTTCTATGGAAATCGTACCGACTAAAACCGGCTGGCCTAGAGCGTGCCGCCTTTTTACTTCCTCAACCACGGCTTTAAATTTCCCGATTTCCGTAGCGTAAATCAAATCGTTTAGATCTTTTCGGACCATCGGCCGGTTAGTCGGGATAACCACGGTTTCCAAATTATAAATTTTAGAAAATTCTTCGGCTTCGGTCACGGCCGTGCCGGTCATGCCCGAGAGCTTAGCGTACATCCTGAAATAATTTTGAAAAGTAACCGTGGCTAAAGTCTGGGATTCGCGCTGAATATCCACTTTTTCTTTAGCTTCTATGGCTTGGTGCAAACCTTCTGAATAACGGCGGCCGTGCATTAAGCGCCCGGTAAATTCATCAACGATAATAACTTCGCCGTCTTTTATAACATAATCGCGGTCGCGCTTGAATAAAACCCGCGCTTTTAAAGCTTGTTCAATATGATGCACGTCCGACATGCCGCCGGCCGCATAAATATTCTCCACGCCCAGAAGTTTTTCCATTCTAGCGATGCCGGCTTCGCTTAAAGTGGCGGCGCGCATTTTTTCGTCAACATTATAATCTTCATTTTCTGTTAACAGCTCCACTAGTTGCGCAAATTTATAATATTTCTCGGTTGATTCTTCGGCCGGCGCGCTAATAATTAACGGCGTCCTGGCTTCATCAATTAAAATTGAATCCACTTCATCAACGATGGCGTAATTTAAGCCGCGCTGAACCATTGAATTTAAATCCGGCGCCATGTTGTCGCGCAAATAATCAAAACCGTATTCATTGTTCGTGCCGTAAATTATATCGCAGGCATAAGCCTGTTTGCGCGGAACAAGTTTTAATTTAGATTCATCAGCCTTTGCATTTTCGTAATTCTCCTCTGAGGAATAAACATACGCCGTTTCATGCGTTATGCACCCCACGCTTAATCCCAGAAAACTGTGTATCCGCCCCATCCATTCGGCGTCGCGCTTAGCCAGATAGTCATTAACCGTGATGACATGCACGCCCTTTTTAGTTAAAGCGTTTAAATAGGCGGGTAAAGTCGCCACTAAAGTTTTGCCTTCTCCGGTGCGCATCTCCGCGATCTGCCCGCGATGAAGCACCATGCCGCCCATAAGCTGGGCGTCATAATGGCGCTGGCCTAAAACTCTTTTAGCCGCCTCGCGCACCACGGCGAAAGCTTCGGGTAAAATTGCGTCAAGACCTCCCTCTCCTTTAGAAGGAGAGGGTTGGGGTGAGGTTTCTTCCACACCCAGCCTTTTTCTAAACTCCCCTGTCTGCGCTCGCAACTCTTCATCGCTCATGGCCTGATATTTTTTTTCCAGGCTATTAATCTGCTCAACAATCGGCCGCAGAGCCTTCACGACTTTTTCATTCGGATCACCGAAAATTTTATCAATTATGCTCATATATTATAAAAAACACGCTTAAGCGTGGTATTTATTAAAACAAATTAATTATACATCTTACTATGTAAAAAATCAATGAATTTACCTAATATTGACAAAATATTAATAATATGATATAAAAATATGATTTATATTTTCAAAAAAAATATACGGACATTAAAAAATGGGAGGAGAATAGCCATGAAAAAATGGATTAGTTTGCCAGATGCTTTAGAAATGGATCCGCAATTTCAGAAAAAAAGCGGCGCAAGCGCCTGGGTAATAAACGAAAAAACTGGCGAGATTAATTCTCGTTGGGGTAAAGTTGCTGTTCAGGTTCAGCTAAAAAACGACGGCAATCTTGATTTCGGTCGCGGGGTATATTATGAACCGCCTAATATTAATGCGGTGGTTTATGGGTTTGAGGCCGATGGTACCTGTAAGGTAGGAATTACCATACAAGAAAGGCCATTTGCCAATAATCCTCCCGACATTGACAATCCTTACGGAACACCGGCCGATTCGCCTATTAAATTCGGACAACCGGTGATGGGTTTTTTAAAAAAAATCATCGGAGATGGCGCCGCCGCCAGTATTTTTGAATCAACAATAGGCGGAGCCACTAGAGAGGCGCTTGAAGAAGTCGGCGCGACGGCGGAAGGAATTTTGGAAGTAAAACCCTTCGGGGAACATTATCCAAATCCCACTTTTTGCGCCACAACATCCCGGCTGATTGAGATCAAGATTGATCTCAAAAAAGTAACCGGGCAAACCGACAAAGAAGAACTTATTTATAAGGCTGAATATATCAGCCTTAAAGAGCTCTTCTGCCGGATTGGTAAAAAGGTGCATGACGGCGTTAATTACAACGCCGCGGTTGCCAACAACACCTTTTTTATGTGGCTGGCGAAACACCCTGAGTTGTTAAGCCAGCTAACTTAATTTAACGCAGATAACTGCAAACGACCAACCAAGGAGGTAAAAATGCGATAAATTTATGCAGGGAACGCCCGCGCCTAAAAAGCAAAAGACGGGCAAGGTATTGAGTCTGGCTGATACTATGTTAGGAGGATGAAAAATCATCCCTTAGGCTAGTCACCACTAACGCCGGTTGAAGTCTGCCTGGAAGCCGAGGGTAAACGGCCGCCCGAAGCTTTAAAAGCTCAAAAAATAACCACCAGATTCATCACTGGTGGTTTTTCTTTTATTATAAATTTAAAAACGGATATCTAACAGTTAACCAATGAACAACTTTCTTCCTTCAACCCCTAGATCCCGGATCAAGCCCGGGATGACAGTACAGAACTAAATTTCTGCTTCTGCTTTTTTCTGTCTATTTTTTTATCTTTATACTTTTTTATCACTAATTCCAGATGGTCTTTTACTTTATCAATGGCTTTAAACAAATCTTTTTCCGTCTTTTCCACTCTTAGCAAATCGCTGCCCAAGGAAATATTAACTTCGGCCGAATAGATTTCGCCTTTTAAATGATGGTTAGTGGTTTTACCGATTTCCAGGCGGGCGCTAATAACTTTCAGCTTGCCTAAATATTTATCCAGCATATCCATTTTTTCCTGCGCGTAAGTTTTTAATTCAGGCGTTAACTCCAAATTAGTGGCTTTAATGTTTAGTTGCATAAATTGTTATTTGTCATCTCGAGCGTAGCGAGAGATCTATAATAGTTGGTTAATTGTTTGCAACGTGTATTATAGATTTCTCACTTCACTTCGTTGCGTTCGAAATGACAATAAATGAGTTATTAAAATATTCTTTCCCAAATCCCCTTAAACGCGTCGCCAAATCTGGCTACGTCCCGAAAAGTCACTATCAGCACCAAGAGCATTAGCAGCGCGAAGCCGATATTATGGATAGCGCCTTCAACTTCGCTTTTAACCGGCGAGCGCTTTATTTTTTCAATGATTAAAAACAATATTCGGCCGCCGTCCAGCGCGGGAAAAGGAAAAAAGTTTATGACCGCTAAATTAATTGACAGTAAAGCCGTGAATTGGAGCAAATAAACAAAACCCATCCGCGCGACTTGGCCGGTTAGGGTGGCGATTCCCACCGGACCGGATAAATCAGCGGTCACGCCATGACCTAAAATTAAACCTTTAATTAGCTCACAAAAAGCTACAATAATCGCCCAAGTTAAAATAAAAGTCGTTTTAACGCCTTCTAGAATCGCTAAATACCACGGATAGCTAACTATGCCGGTTTCGGTAATGGCGACGCCGATTCCTCCCCTATTCGTCTCCGGCATCAGCTCGGGAACGATCTTCGCCTCGGTTAAATCCCGGCCGCGTTTTATTTTATAAAATAATGCTTTGCCGATATTAGAATTTACGTAATTCTGCAACTCTTCATAATTTAAAAAACTATTGTTATCTATGCTGACGATAGTATCGCCGATTTGCAAGCCGGCTGATTCGGCCGGAGTATTTTTCATGACTTCTACAATTTGGATTTTTTTATCGCTGACATTCGCGCGCGCGCTTAGCTGGCCGTCTAAAGACTGGGGCAGGCCGATCATAAAACCGGCGCTGATTAAAACCGCGGCCAAGATAATATTCATGGTCACGCCGGCCGACAGCATAAAAGCTCTTTGCCAAATCGGCCGACCGGCGAAACTGTCCGGCTCATTTCCCCCTTCGCCGTTTTCGCCCTTAATCTTTACAAAGCCGCCGAGCGGCAGCCAATTGATGGAATAAATTGTACCCGGGCAATCGCTCACCTCTTTAGCGCCCCGGATAAATTTCCATTGGCCCTGGTTATTTTTATAAACTCCGAAAGCTCGGGGCGGAAAGCCAAAACCGAATTCCTCGGCCCGAACGCCGAATTTTCGCGCCATCATAAAATGCCCGAGCTCATGCGCGAAAACCAGGACAGAGAGAACTATGATGAATGTAATGATAGTTAGAAACATAAAAATTTGAATGCCAATGACAATCAGTTTAGATCGTCATTATTTCTTCTTCTTTTTTATCTTTAATACTTTTTAAAGCGTCATTTTGCCTGGTGATTTCTTCGTCCAATTCTTTAATAAATCTGAATTTATCATCTTCATTCATGGTTTTATCTTTAAACGCTTCTTCAATCATATTCTTAATTTCATCTCTAATTTGCCGTAACGCTATTCTCGCTGTTTCCATTTTTTCGCTCAATTTTTTAACCAGCTCTTTGCGATTTTCCTCGGTTAATTGCGGCACCACCAGCCTGATTTTATCGCCTTCATTAACCGGATTTACGCCCAAATTAGCGGCTGTCAGAGCTTTTTCAATATCTTTGGCAATGGTTTTATCCCAGGGCGTAATAACGATACTGCGCGCTTCGGGTACGCTGATTGAAGCCAGGCCGACTAAAGCGGTTTTCGTGCCGTAGGCATCAACATAAACGTTGTCCAGCATAGCCGGATTAGCCCGTCCGGTCCTTAGGCTTGAGATGTCTTTCTTAAAAAAATCAATGGCTTTAATAAAATCAGCTTGCTTGGTTTGAATGTATTGATTCATAAAATATCATTAAATATCATTTAATTATTTCTTAATCTGTCTGGCCGCCAAATACAGGATAGCAGGATTTTTCGGATCTAACAACAATTTAAAGCCGACGCGGCTGGTTGGCAATTTTTTTGACGACCAATTTTTTCCTCCGTCCGACGAACGATAAAAAGTCGTGCCGGTCGCGTAATATATCTGGTCAACGTCGCTAGGATCAACGGCGACAGAGTATATTTTAGCTTCTTCTTCTTCGGTTAAAAGCTCAATTTTTGACCAAGTGTCGCCGTCATCGGTTGATTTTAATAAGCCATAATCAGTGGCTAAAAATATGTTTGCTTTTTCCGACTTTACTATGATTAAATCGCGAAAACGATTGCTGCCGTCAAAATCTTTTAATTTATCGGCCATTTTTTCCCATTTATCGCCGCCGTTAACCGAGCGAAAAATACCTTTAGTCGCCGTACCGGCGAACATGACTTTCGAGCTAACCGGGCTAATGACAATTTTATCAACCCGGCTGTTAACCCTGTCTAAAGCGCGCCAGCTAGCTCCTTTATCCGAGCTTCTAATAATATCGCCGTTAGAAGTTCCGATAAAAATATTATTGCTGCTCGCATGATCAATCACCAGCGAGCTTATAATCGCTTGCAAATCATTATCAAAATAAACTTGCGCCCAAGTGCGGCTGCAATCTTCAGATTTAAAAACTTTATTGGCCGCTGTGGCATAAATAATACACTTATTCGCCGGATCAACCGCGACGCTAATTATGCTTACCTTGCCTAACCCGGCGGCAATCTGCCAGCCAAGAGCGCCGTCATAGCTATAGAACAAGCCATTTTCAAAACTGCCGGCATAAATAGCTTTATTATCGCTCGGATCAAGGCTTAAAGAGATAATGTCAACGCCGGCAAAACTTCTCTTAGCATTAACGCCCTGGATTGAGGATAGTTGCGCCCAAGTCGCTCCCTTATTTAAAGATTTAAAAACTCCGCCGTCATTAAGGCCGCCTGTGCTTGAGCTTGAGCCGGTATTAAGGCTTAATGAACAGCCGGCCAGCATAAGCGCGGTTAACGGCAGTAATAACCCAACTTTTAAAAATTTATTTTTTAGCATATATTTTAGTTAATTTTTTAAATTTTAAAAGCTTACCGCCACGCTTTCCAGCGCCAGCCGAGGATTAACGTTGGCCGCCAAATATTCCCGGCTCTGCTTTAAAACATTTATTAAATTTAACAGCGTTTTTAGGCTAAGCTTATTTTTTACCGCTTCCAGCTCTTTAGCAAACGCTTCATGCTGGATTAAATCGCTTAAATTCAATTCCATAAGCATTAAATCTCTGGCTAAATTCTGCCAAATATCAATAATCCCGGCCGCCGATTTAACCGCTTCCTGGCCACGCGCGTCTTTCCCTAAAATATTTTCAATAGCGCTAAAACGCTCGTTGATATCAGGGCTTAAAAAGCCGGCGAAAGACTTAACGTAAGATTTGTAGCTTTCGCAGTATTCTTTGTCTTCTATAAATTTTAAGGCCAGCGCCGGCCGGCCGGCCGACAAGCGGGAAAAATTCTTAGCCTGGCTCCTTGAAGCTTGATGGTTTTTAATCAAATCATCGTAAATATCGTCGCTTTTAACCGGCAAAAAATTTAAAATTTGGCTGCGCGATATTATGGTTTTGGGCAAAGATTCAAGGTCGGTAACGGTTAAAATTATCACCACTTTAATTTTCGGCTCTTCCAAAGTTTTTAACAAGGCGCTAACCGCCCCTTCGCTTAAATTTTCCGCGCCCTTGATAATGCCGACTTTATAGGAATTTAAAAACGAGCTCATGCTTAAATTTCTGATAAAATCCCTGACTTGCTCAATGGAAATATTTTTTTTATCTTCCTCTCTTTTAATTAAATAAATATCGCTATGGATATTTTTAACCGCTTCTAAACAGGCCGGGCATTTGCCGCAAGGCGAAATTAATTTATCTTTAGCTTCGCAAACCAGGCTGCGCGCGAAAAAATGCGCGGCCGTGGTTTTGCCCAAATTAGCCGGACCGGTAAAGATATAGCTGCCGGAAATATTTTTTTTAGCCAAACTTTTAGATAAAAACTCAAAAATATGGCCATTGCCGACTAAAGGCCAGTTTGATTTAGCGGCTTCAGTTTTCATGAAATAATTATAACTTTTTATGGCAGACAAGTCAAAAAATATTAATTTCGCTTAGACGTCCGACGTCCCGGGGACGTCGGACGTCTTTTCTTGGTTGACTTTTACGGCCGAATATTAGTATAATAATCCCATGAATAATAAACTTAAAAAACTAGTTTTGCTCGGCGGGGACATAGCCGTCCTCTATTTTTCCTTGTATTTGACTTTAGTAATCAGATATTTAAGCGACTACCAAGCTAAAACCTGGGCGGCGCATTTCTGGCCGTTCACGGCTATTTTTATTTTATGGCTGATCATTTTTTATATCTCTAATCTATATAACCTGAATTTAGCCGTAAACAATATAAAATTTTACCAATCAAGCGGACGCGCCCTGATTATCGCCGGCCTGGCCTCGCTTACTTTCTTTTATTTAATGCCGCGAATCGGCATCGCGCCGAAAACCAATTTATTCATATATATCATAGTTTTCGCGGTTATTTTTTATCTTTGGCGCCAATTCTATAATTATTCGCTAAAATCATACCTGCCTAAAAGAAATATCGGCATCGTCGGCTATAATAATTTAGTGGCGGAAATTATCAACGAGTTCAGGCAAAAGCCCCATCTAGGCTATAATCTAAGCTTTATAGTTGACGACAGCGGCGAAAAGCAGGCGGCCGGCATCAGACCGATTACCGACTTGGAAGTATTGCTGGCTGAAAATAAATTGGATACGGTTATTTTATCTTCCGACCCGCACCGGTCGGAAAATCTGCGCGCTGTTTTATTCAATTCGCTTTACCGCCGGATAAATTATGTCAGCCTGCCTAATTTCTACGAAGCCATAACCGGCAAGGTCCCGCTGGATTCGGTTAACCAAATGTGGTTTTTAGAAAACTTAAGCGAAAGCAATAAAATCTGGTTTAACCGCCTAAAAATAATTTATGATTTCATTATCGCTCTGGCGATTTTTATTATTACTCTGCCCTTCTGGATTATTATCGCCGTAATAATTAAACTAGAGAGTCCCGGACCGATATTTTTTATTATGAACCGGGCCGGACAAAATAATAAAGTATTCAAGTTGATAAAATTCAGAACCATGAGAGAAAAAAATAATGATTACGCGCCGACCCGAGCGAACGATCCCCGCATAACTAAGTTCGGCGGATTTCTAAGAAAAACCAGGCTTGATGAATTGCCCCAAGTTATTAATATACTGAAAGGCGAAATGAGCTTCGTCGGGCCCCGCCCGGAGCGGCCGGAGCTGATCCTTGAGCTTGAAAAGCAAATCCCCTTCTATGGCCAAAGAACTTTAGTCAAGCCCGGCCTGACCGGCTCGGACCAGATTTCCGGCGAATATCATTCGCCGTCGCGCGAAGACAGCTTAAAAAAATTGCAATACGATCTCTTCTATATAAAAAACCGATCTTTATTTTTAGACCTGTCCATTATTTTAAAAACCGTCGCCACGGTAATTTCCAGAGGCGGCATGTAAACCACAAGACGTCCGACGTCCTATAAATACTTTGACCCGTTTTGACACCTTTTGACCTCTTTGCTATACTAATCCCATGCCTACGCAAATTGACCCAAACACAATCTATACTACGGCGGAAACGCAAAAACTGCTAAAAATCAGCAACAGCACTATTAAGCGCATGCTTAAAAACGGCTTGATTAAAGCTAACAAGGTTGGCGGGCAATATAGAATACTGGGCAAAGAAATCCTGCGCCTGGTTTCTCCGGAGGTGGAAAAAAAAGCCATAAAATCATATTTAAATATAAAGCAAAAAGTCGTAAATACTATAAATAAATGGTAAAGCGTGATTAAGCTCGCGCTTTTTTATTTTATGAGCACAAAAAAAGCATTAATCACCGGCATAACCGGCCAAGACGGCAGCTATCTGGCAGAGCTGCTTTTAGAAAAAGGCTATGAAGTGCATGGCATAATCAGACGCGCCAGCACTTTTAACACCGAAAGGATTGACCACTTATATAAAGACCCGCATATTAACGGCGTGCACCTTTTTCTGCATTACGGCGATTTATCCGACGGCAGTAACTTAAACCGCATTTTAGAAAAAATCAGCCCGGATGAAATTTATCATCTAGGAGCGCAAAGCCATGTCCGGGTAAGCTTTGACCTGCCGGAATATACGGGCGATATCAGCGGACTGGGAACGGTAAGGCTGTTAGATGCCATCAGAGATACTGAAATAAAAACTAAATTTTACCAAGCCTCGTCAAGCGAGATGTTCGGCTTAGTTGATAAACTGCCGATTACCGAAGCCACGCCCTTCCATCCCCGCTCGCCTTACGCCTGCGCCAAAGTTTACGCTTATTGGATAACTAAAAATTACCGCGAAGCTTATAATTTATACGCCACCAACGGCATCTTATTCAACCACGAAAGCCCGCGCCGCGGCGAAACTTTCGTCACCAGAAAAATTACTCGCGGCCTGGCCAGGATTAAATTAGGTTTGGATGAAAAATTATTCCTCGGCAATTTAGACGCTAAGCGCGATTGGGGCTATGCCAAAGATTTTGTCTATGGCATGTGGCTAATGCTCCAGCAAGACAAACCGGATGATTATATTTTAGCCACTAACGAAACTCATGATGTTAAAGAGTTCGTAAATAAAACCGCTGAAACTTTAGGCATGGAAATCACCTGGCAGGGCCAAGGGTTAGAAGAAATTGGCGTAGACAAAAAAACCGGCAAAACAATTATTGAAATAGACCCGAAATATTTCCGGCCGTCCGAAGTGCCGATACTGCTCGGCGACTATGCCAAAGCCAAAACTGAACTCGGCTGGGAGCCGAAAGTTAAATTCACGGAACTGGTAAAAATCATGGCCGAAGCGGATTTTGAAAAAGAGAAAGCAAAACTATAAATAGACTTGCCATTCCCGCCCTCTTGTCATTCATGCGAAGGCTAAAGGACGGGAACTTCAAAAAATTCCAACTGTTAATAAATCCTTAATAGTTCAAAAAGAGGGAGAAAGAAGCATAAAACGCGAAATAGTATTTTATAATTTAGATATTAGCTAATATTTGACAAATTATTAATAATTATATATATTAGTAATATAAGAAATACAATAATTTATATATTGATAATATAAATATGCTAGAAAAAAGCAAAATTGAAGAAGTTTTTATTGACCAATTCAGCCAATTCAAAAACAAAAATAGCGGCATGGAAAGAATGGTTAATATTAAAAAATATCTAGCTACCGAGCAAGTCGTGGTTATTTCCGGAATTAGGCGCTGCGGTAAATCCACGCTTTTAAAGCAATTCGCCGATCATTTAAATAATTTTTATTACATAAACTTCGACGATGAGCGCCTGATAAATTTTACCGTTGATAATTTTAATGATTTGCTGGCTGTCTGGCAAAAAAACTTCAAATCAACGAACATTCTTATTGATGAAATTCAGAATATAAAAAGCTGGGAGCGATTTATCAGGCGGATTCATGATGAGGGCTATAAAATTTTTATTACCGGCTCAAATTCAAAGCTTTTGTCGTCAGAGCTATCCACCCATCTAACCGGCAGATATAAAAAACTGGAACTCTACCCCTTTTCTTTCGTTGAGTTTATTAAATTCAAAAACATCCCGGCTCAAGCGAAAACAACGGAGGAAAAAGCCGTGTTAAGCAAATTTTTCAGCGAATACCTATCACGCGGCGGCTTTCCTGAATATATAAAAAATAAAGATACGGAAACCGTCAAAAGAATTTATGAAGACGTAATCTATAAGGACATAATCGCCAGATTCGGCATCCGTGAAATCAAATCGTTCCGACTTTTGGCCAATTGGCTTTTTACTAATTTTACCAAAGAAGCAAGCTATAATTCCCTGGCAAAAATACTGGGAATAAAAACAGCCGCCACGGTTAGCGAATACGTCTCGTTCCTGCAAGAAGCCTATTTACTGTTTGAATTGTACAAATATGATTATTCCTTAAAAAAACAATACACTTCAAACAAAAAAATATATGTAATAGACAATGGCCTGCGCAACGAAATCGCTTTTTCCGTTTCGGAAGACCGCGGACGGCTTTTAGAAAACATCGTTTTTATTGAACTAAAAAGAAGGGGGCAGGAGGCATATTTTTTCCGAGGGAAAAAAGAATGCGATTTCATCCTATTGGAAAAAAATAAAATAAAACAAGCCCTGCAAGTATCTCTCGATTTTAATGGCAACAATAAAAAACGGGAGATGGACGGACTGCTTGAAGCAATGATAAAATTTGATTTGCCGTCAGGCGTGATTTTGACGGAAGACCAAGAAGAAGAAATAAAAATAAGCGGAAAAAAAATAAAAATACAGCCAGTCTATCGCTGGTTGGTTGAAAATTAATTATGCATCTTTAATTATTCACAGCATTCTGATTGATTCGGATGAGCCGTATTCGTAGCGCGGCGTCTAATTAATTTATTCGGATTTAATTATATGAATAAAAACTCTAAAATTTATTTAGCCGGCCATCAGGGTTTAGTCGGCTCGGCGATTTTAAGAAAACTCTCCGCCGAAGGATTCACTAATCTGATTTTAAAAACTCGCGAGCAGGTTGACTTATTTGATCAGCGGGCTACGGAAAAATTTATGGCCGAGGCTAAGCCCGAATATGTAATTTTAGCCGCGGCCAGAGTCGGCGGCATCGGCGCCAACGTAAATTACGGAGCGGATTTTTTATACGAAAATCTGCTGATTCAAAATAACGTTATCTGGTCGGCGCTCAAAAGCGATGTAAAAAAACTTTTATTCCTCGGCTCTTCCTGCATTTACCCGCGCCAAGCCAAGCAGCCGATGAAAGAAGAATATCTCTTAGACGGCAAGCCGGAGCCGACTAACGAAGGCTACGCTTTAGCTAAAATCGCCGGCATGAAATTATGCGAAAAAATATTTGAACAATACGGCCGCTGCTTTATCTCCTGCATGCCTACCAATATGTACGGCCCAAATGATAATTTTGATCTAGCCACCTCCCATGTCATTCCGGCCCTGCTTCGGCGCCTGCATGAGGCTAAATTGCGAAACGAGGCGCAGGTGCAAATTTGGGGCTCGGGCAAAGTCAGGCGGGAATTTTTATACGTTGACGACTTGGCGGAAGCGGTAATTTGGCTGATGCAAAACTATAATGAAAAGCAATTTCTAAACGTTGGCACCGGCCAAGATATTGCTATCAGCGAATTAGCCGAACTGATAAAAAAAATCGTTGGCTACCAAGGCGAATTGGCGTATAACACTAATAACCCGGACGGTATGCCGCAAAAACTTTTAGATGTTGAGAGAATTAATAAATTGGGCTGGAGCCATAAAATAGATTTAGAGCAGGGGCTAAAGCTGGCTTACGGCTGGTATTTAAAAAATAAAGTATGACTGTCTGCTATTTTGGCATTTATAAAGCTGACTACAACCGCAATAAAATTATAATGGCCGGCTTAAGAGCCAACGGCCTGGAGATTTTAGAATGCAACAGCCGGCTTAAGGGGCCAAAAAAATATTTTGATTTGATAAAAAAGCACCGCGCCTTAAAAAATAAATATGACGTGATGATCGTCGGCTTCCCCGGCTATCAAGCCATGATTTTGGCAAAATTGATTACCGGCCGGCCGATTATTTTTGACGCTTTTTTTTCGCTTTACGACGCTATGGTAAACGACCGGAGAGCCGTCAGCCGCCTCCATCCCTTAGCTTGGTATTTTTGGCTTTTAGACTGGCTGTCAGGCTCTTTAGCCGACCGGATACTTTTAGATACCGGCGAGCACATTAAATATTTCGCCAAAACATTCGGCCTAAAGACGAAAAAATTTATCCGAGTAATTATCGGCGCCGATACGGATATTTTCCGCCCGGCGCCGGCTAAACCGGCCTCGGCTGATTTTTTAGTCCATTTTCACGGATCATATATCCGCAACCAGGGTATCAACTATATCGTTGACGCGGCCGAAAAGCTAAGAGGAGAAAATATTATTTTCAGCTTAGTCGGCGCCGGGCAGGATTTCACGCGGATTAAAAATAGAGTTGACGAACTGAAGCTGGCGGAAAAATTCCAGATACGCGGTTTTCTGCCGATTGAGGGCTTACTAGACTCCGTCCATAAGGCTGATCTTTGCTTGGGAATTTTCGGCTCGGGAGAAAAAACGCAAAGGATTATATCCAATAAAATTTTTGAATGCCTGGCCTGCCAAAAAGCCCTTTTAACCGCGGACACGCCGGCCATGAGAGAATTATTTTCCGAAAATGAAGTGGCTTTCTGCCGCGCCGGGGACGGAGAGGATTTGGCGGAAAAAATATTATATTTAAAAAATAATCCGGAAACCAGAGAATCTTTAGCCAAAGCCAGCTATGAATTTTTTACGAACAACCTGCGGCCTGCCGGCTTAACGGCGGAATTAGCAAAAATAATCGGTTCATTGGCGGAAAAAAAATAAAGCTTAGAGGCCGAACAGGCATCATGCCAATTAATCGCCAAACTATAAAACATTTTATGCCGGATAACCAATGGAAAAAATACGAGCAAGCTTATCATCTGCGCTCGCTTAAATACGCGAAGGGCGGTAAGCTGAAATTCAGCCGCAAGCATGAAGGCCTGGCTGAATACCTTAACGAGGCGGCGGAAAAAATCGGCCGAACGGATTTTTCATTTTTAGACGCCGGCTGCGGCAACGGAATTTATCTGAAATATATGGGCGATAAATACCCGGAAGCGCGGCTCCACGGCTTTGATTTTTCCCAAACCATCGTGGATATCGCTAAAAACAACGCGCCAACAGCTGAAATTAAATCGGGCAACCTGGAAGCAGCGCCCTATGCCGATGAAAAATTTGATATAATTTTATGCACCCAGGTGATTGAGCATCTTTTAGACGATAAAAAAGGCTTAACTGAATTATACCGCCTGCTAAAACCAAATGGTTATTTAATTATCAGCACGGACAACGAGGATAATCTGGTCAGTAAATTCCTTAACTTGCCGATTAAACTATTATCCTCCCCCTACCGGCTACTTAAAAGACTACTGCCTGATAAAAAATATTTTCCGCATAAATCATATAAAATCGGCGAATTCACAAAATTAATAAAAACTAGAGCCTTAATTATAGAAAAAATTTCCACTTTCCGCTTTTCCCTGCCCTGGCCGTTTTATAAAATGGGATTATTAAACCAGCTATTAAACAAACTTGAAACATTCGCCGGCAATAAAAACTTTTTTAGAAATAACGGCGATATCGTCGTCGCTTTATGTAAAAAATAAATATTTACCCCGTTAGAAGTACCAATTTTAGCGGGCAAAAACAAATTGTCTTTAATCATTAATTAATATGAAAACTTCTAACGGGGTGGAAACAATAATCAGGCCGAAAAAAACTTTTTCTTTAAATGACATAAAAGAAATCTGGCAATACCGCGAGTTGCTCTATTTTTTTACTTGGCGCGATTTAAAAGTCAGATATAAGCAAACCGCCATCGGCGTGGCTTGGGCTATTTTCCAGCCGTTTACCACCATGATTGTTTTTAGCATCTTTTTCGGCGGCTTGGCCAAAATGCCTTCCGACGGCATCCCTTATCCGATCTTCGTTTATGTCGGCCTGTTACTCTGGCAATTTTTTTCTTCGGCTTTAAGCGAAACGTCAAGCTGTTTGATTTCCAACCAATCAATCATTACTAAAGTTTATTTTCCGCGCCTGATCCTGCCGCTAGCCTCTACTCTAACTAAATTAGTTGACTTCGCGGTCGCTTCAATTATTTTAGTCGGTCTGATGGCCTATTACCATTACACACCGAATTTAGCCGGCCTATTAATTCTGCCTCTGCTTTTACTTATAAGTTTCATGGCCGCGGTAAGCATCGGCTTATTTTTAGCTTCAATCAACGTTAAGTACCGCGACGTGCGCTATGCTCTGCCGTTTTTTATCCAGATTATGTTATTTTTAACGCCGGTAATTTACCCGCCTTCAATTGCAGGAAAATATTCCTGGATTTTAGCCATTAACCCCATGACCGGAGTAATTAAAGCCGCGCGTTCGGCGCTACTCGGCGGCGCGCCGATTAACTGGGAACTCTTAGGCATCTCCGGTATTACCTGCTTTATTTTACTGATTTTCGGCGTAATTTACTTTAAAAAAACCGAAAGATATTTCGCGGACATCATTTAAATATGAATTCAATGATTGAGGTAAAAAATTTAGGAAAAAAATATAATATTACCCATCGCCTGGGCGGATATATCGCTTTGCGCGATGTTATCGCCAATACTTTTAAAAATCCTCTAAAATTTTTAAAGCACAAAACTAAACAGGTTCTAGGCAGAGAAACCAAAGAAGAATTTTGGGCGTTAAAAGATATAAATTTTACGATTAATAAGGGCGAGGCGGTCGGCATTATCGGCTCTAACGG